>CAZZHJ010000063.1:0-10588 GCA_964653815.1 uncultured Lachnospiraceae bacterium | reverse complement strand
TATGCATTATGGGTATAAGCCGAAGTGGAGCAATGAAGACATTGAAAAAAATAATCCGGAGGAGTTTCTTCTTGCATTCCGCCAGCTGGTATATGCTATGAACTGTATAAAGGAGCAGTTCTATTATGAAAGAAATGTCTATGCGGATATCAATGGGGAACTGGAAGCAGAGCTGAGAACGGTCTTTGGAAATGAGGAATACAAGGCCAGTGAAGCGGCAGCTCTTTGGAAACCGCTGATTGACAAATTTTATCCGGGAGAATCTGCATTTTTGTCAGACTTCAACAAAGAGCAGTGGAAAACAGAAGCGGGAAATGCTTCAGATAAGAAAGATACACATTATTATCGTTTTAATTATTCTGCCCTTAAGCATCGGAGATTTGTGACGGCATATTTAGAGGAATTATGGAATTCCCCCGCAAGGCCGGTCAGAAGAAGAAACGGAATTGATAAGACGGATGCGGTAATGCTGAAAAGAATCACAGGAAGTGATATGTGGCAGTGGGCATCCACCGAAATCCGATATCTTGGCCATGACCGCTGCAGATGGTCGGCGCAATACAAGGACGGACGTTTCTTTCTATATTATAAAGGGGACAGAAAGCATTGTCATACCGGTAACTGCCTTGATTACTTAGGGGAAGACGGACATAAATGCAGAGCGGTTATAGAGTCTTATGAGGATGAAGAAGGCACAAAAAGCTTGAAACTGAAAATTCAGGAACTGACCGAAATGGAAGAGCATAAAGGAGCGGAATTGCGCCGGGAAGAAGGAGCGGAGAATTGTCAGGAGGAATGGCAGGAAGTATCGGAAATGCGCTATATGGCATGGGACAGGAAAATATATGAAATGACTCCTGTAACATGGGAAAATGCGGATCATACATATTTGAATAAGAATTTCTCCGGGGAAAATATGAAATTGTTTGTTTGTGAACGAAATGACCGGATTACGGTTTCCCCGAGAATTCATTATTTATATATGAAGGAAAACAAAAAAGTAAAAGGCATTTTCGAAAGTCTTTTCAGGGAAGACTTAAAGCCGCAGAATGTTTTCAGTGTTAATACCGAGCAAAACAGGAATCAGAATCTGATGACGCCATTCCTTCATTTTTCGACCGATGGTATAAACAATCAATTAATGGAAATACATCATAGGGAGTTTTTGGTAAACGGGAAGGAAGAATGGGATGCCGTTACAATCCGGGACTGGGATGAAAATATGGTCAGACTGTATATGATTCAATGGGCGGATGCCTAAAATAAGTGCTGCATAACAGAGGAGGAACAATGAAATTAGGAATTGACGTTTCAGATAATCAGGGACACATAGACTGGAAAAAGGTAAAGGCTGCAGGTGTGGAGTATGCTATCTTGCGGAGTACCGTAAAGAGTGGAAAAGCGGATAATAGGCTGAAAGATAATATCAAAGGATGTGCGGATTACGGAATCCCTATGGAATTTTACAAATACTCCTATGCAATGAACAATTCGGAAGCAAAGAAAGAAGCTCTTCAGGTTGTGAAGGTTTTGGAGAGCTATGGGATTATGTCCGACAAAGATACTATCATTTGGGCGGACATGGAATACGACAAGCAGCTTGCCCTTGGGAAAAAGGCTGTATGGGAAATCTACAACAGTTTCAAAGAAATCATCATAAATTCCGGTTATGGATGTGGTCTCTATATGAGCAGATATGCCTATGAGAATCAAATAGACGCTTCCTTAATTCACGATGATTTGTGGCTGGGCAGATACTATGCCGGAGATAAGATAATGAAATTCGGGACCATTCCGGATGAAGCAAAAAAGCCTGTTGTGGCAGCAGGCTCCAGGTCGATACTAAATGGTTGGCAGTTTACTTCCCATGGCAGGGTTCCCGGGATTAGTGGTAATGTGGATATGAATATCAGGTATGTGTAGTGCAGTCGGAGAAAAATAGCAGGTATTTTTGGAAGCTGTGGATTGAAACGGAAGCAAAGAGATAAATAGTTAAATGGCTAATTACATAGAAGGGTAATTAGCCATTTGCTGTGGGTTTTTGTTTTACTCAAATGAGAACGGTACGAGGATAAGGAGCGGTCTCCATCAGTCTAACGATGTAAAAATTTACATCCATTTATGGATGATTATATAAATGCTAAAAAATATATCGGGAGATATGTTAATAATTTTTGAGATAGGAGGGTAAAGTGCGTGAAGCATAAGACGGATATTTTATTATCACAGTTTCAGCAGTATTTGCAGGAAAAGAATTTAAGTAAAAACACAATTTCCCTTTATGTGTATGCTGTGGCCCGCTTTCTAAATTATCAGAAGGAAGCGCCGGTTACAAAGCAGACAGTACAAGCTTATGGGGCAAAGCTGGAGAAGGAATATCAGCCGGCTTCAGTCAATCTGTATCTGGTAGCACTGAATCAATTTCTGCTCTGGTCTGAACGGGAAGACTGCTGTATTAAAATAAGAAGCAGTTCACGGAAGAAAAGGGTTGAAAATGTTTTGGACAGAACAGAATATGAAAAACTGCTGAAATATTTACAAAAGAGAAATGATGAAAAATACTATGATATTTTACGGACTTTAGCAGGAACCGGAATTAGGATTGGAGAATTGCGTTATATTACTGTGGAAACTCTTCAGGAAGGAATTGCAGAGGTACACAATAAGGGAAAAACAAGAGAAATTTATATGAGTGAATCTCTACGGCGGGAGTTAATGCAATATTGCAAAAGGCGGAAAATTACATCGGGTCCTGTTTTCCTGGGAAGCAGAAAAAGACCTATTACAAGAGGCGCAATAAACCAGAAACTATTAAAAATCGCAGAAGCTGCAGGGGTGGAAAAAAGCAAGGTGCATCCCCACGCTTTCAGACATTTATTTGCAAAAGAATACATGAAAACATACCGTAATATTGCAGAATTGTCCTGTGTTCTCGGTCATGAAAGCGTTGAAACCACCATGATCTATCTGGCCAATAGCAGCAGAGAGTATATTGAAAGAGTCAGCGGTCTGGACCTATAACGGAAAATAAACAAAGAATACATAAAAATTCCCAATGTCAGGTATGACTTGTGCCGCATTGGGAATTTTATATTATAACGATTATTCCGTATTAAAGGAGTCTGCCATGAGCATCGAAGAGAAAAAAGATGATAAAATAGAAGAAAGAAGAGAAGAGAAACAGAAAGACGAATTAAAGAAAAAGCCCGATGAAAGAAAAAAAGCAGGTAAACGCACACTTATAATAAAAGCAGTCATTGCCATAGTGGTAGTATTTTTCGCAGTCGTCCTCATATGGTATCTGACCATTCACAATTATTACAGCAAAATGAACATTGTCAACGGACGCACTGAAGGAACGGGGAATTACGGAACGCCTGATGAAGAATGGGACCCGAACAGGAGCGAAATCGAAAACAGCCTTTCGGAAGACAACCTGCCGGATTCCACAGAGGACGAAATCGACGCCTTAGAGCAATCCATCCGTACCAACATGGAAAACCAGGCGGAAGAACTCATGGGCAACAAAAAAGTGTTCAACATTCTGTTAATCGGCTGTGACGCAAGAGAAGAGGGTGGAACGGGAAGGGCCGACTCCATCATTCTAATCTCTATTAATAAGGAAAGCGAACAACTCATAGCCACCTCCATTATGCGGGATATTTACGTGGAAATTCCCGGCCATGGCAACGACCGAATCAATGCCGCGTATGCCTATGGAGGCGCAGACCTTCTGGTGGAAACCGTTGAAAAAAACTTCAAAATCCAAATTGACAGATACGCATCTGTAGACTTTTTTGTATTCATGGACATTGTAGACCAGATGGGCGGTGTGGAACTGGAAATCAGTGACGAAGAATTCCTCGTTGCCAATGCCTATATCAACGAACTCAACGAACTCCTGGATGAACCCTACGGAACCGACTGGCTTCCCGGCGGCGGTCCCCACCTGCTAAACGGCAAACAGGCCCTGGGCTATTCCCGCATTCGCTATGTCGGAGACGCCGACTTCGAAAGAACACAGCGCCAGAGAGCCGTCCTTGAACAAATCTTTAACAAAGTTAAAGACTACAATATAATACAACTAAACACCCTATTAAACATTATCCTCCCCGAAGTAACCACCGACCTAACCGAAGGCGAAGCCATTACCCTTGCCCTGGAAATGAACGCATACAAAAAATACGATCTAAAACAATACCGACTCCCCTATGACGACACCTGGCGCAACATGCGTATCAAAGGAATGTCCGTCCTGGGAATCAACTTCGAAAAAAACATCCAATACCTAAAGAGAGACATCTACGCAGGCATTTAGGAAAGGGGAAGCAAAGGGAAGGCTGTCTGTATATTTTCGGAATAATATGGAAAGAATTGTCTCTTTTCCTTATAGAATGCTTCGATATCCTAGGGAAAAATGTGCATGGATGCACATTTTAGGTTTCACGCGGCACGGACGCCGCTTGAAACCGCCCCGTAAGATACGGCTTTCTTTAGCATTCTATTAGGAAAATGCAATTCTTTACACATTCCGAAAATATACAGACAGCCTTTCCTTTGCTTCCCCTTTCCTAAATGCCGGAAACCGCCAAAAACTCTATAGATATCACCCCCTTATCAATGTAAAATAAAAAATACCCCAAACACCCCGCACATTTCCCCCACCCAAACCGTCAAACATACAGAAGGGAGGTTTTCACCATTGCCATACAGCAGAAAAGGTCTGGACCTAGACGATGCCTATGACAAAATTTACCGGTACTGTTATTTCAAAACAGGTCACAGGCAGAGTGCAGAAGATATTACCCAACAGGCATTTTTAAACTTATTCGAATATGAGAAAAAAGAAAATATTAAAAACCCCCTGGCTTTCTTATATACAGTAACGGGAAATCTATGCATGGATGAATTCCGCAGAAGAAAGAGAGAAATACCAGAAGAGAATGACACTTTAATATGGAAGGAAGAGGAAACGGCGGAATGGGAGAATGGAGAAGAAAAGACAGTTTTATCCATAGACATAAGAAATGCTTTAAAGAAGCTGACGAGGGATGAACAGGAAATACTGCTGCTTCGGTATGTCAATGAAATGTCCGTACAGGAGATCAGTAAACTCTTTCATTTATCCCGCTTTGCAGTCCGAAGGCGGTTATTAAAAGCTATTCAGAAATTAAGAAAGGAGTTAGGCCATGAAAAAAGAGATGAGACAGGCTCTGGAAAGAGCTTTTGAAGCACCGCAGCCTTTGGGAAAACAGCATTTTCTAAAGGTACACAAGGGGAAACGCTATTACATAGGAATGGATGAATTTATTCTGCTACAGGTGGGGTATATCCGGAAAAGTACGTGGATGCTTTCAGCGGTTGTGTTTTTACTGGGAATAACAGTCTCGTTGCTTATGAGACCGGAGATAATCTGGGTGTTGTCCGCCTCCATGCCCTTTCTGGCGCTGACAGTGATTTCAGAGTGGATGCGTTCCGTGGCCTATGGGATGTTGGAGTTAGAACAGGCTACCAGATTTTCTTTAAAGAGTGTGTTGCTGGCAAGGCTGGGTATCTTGGGCATGGTAAATTTTATGATGTTTCTTTTCTGCCTGTTTTTAGGGAGAATGCAGCCGGATATGGAACTTCTTAAGGCATTGGTTTGTCTGGCAACCCCTTATCTGGCAACGGTATTTTTCGGATTATGGATTGTCAGGAAGACGGGCTTTAGGGAAAGTGAATACGTTTGTCTGGGAATTGCCGCTATAATCAGCGTCTGTGGTCTTTTAATCAGGCTGTCAGCGAAAACGCTCTTAAGGGCGGAAGCAGTAAAATGGTGGGGACTTCTGGCATTGGTTTTAGCTGTGTTAGTGATTGGAGAGTTTTACAAAGGTTTGGAAAGAACGGAGGCATATATATGGAATTGATGATAGAACAGTTAGAAAGAAAATACGGAGAGAAGACAGCGGTAGCTAACGTATCTTTAACCCTGCATCCGGGCGTATACGGGCTTTTAGGGGCAAACGGCGCAGGCAAGACCACGCTCATGAGAATGATTTGCGGGATTTTAAAGCCCACTTCCGGCAGAATTACATTTGACCACATGGATGTAAACTCCGAGGAGTACAGGGCAAGGCTTGGCTATCTGCCACAGGATTTCGGATATTATCCGGAATTTTCAGGCTGGGATTTTCTGATGTATCTTGCGGCGTTAAAAGGGCTGTATAAGAAAATGGCAGAGCGTAAGGTAAAAGAGCTTTTAGAACTGGTGTCCCTTTCGGAGGTGGCAAAAAAGAAAATAAAAACCTATTCCGGCGGCATGAAGCAGCGTCTGGGAATTGCCCAGGCATTATTAAACGACCCGGAAATCATTGTGTTAGACGAGCCTACGGCAGGGCTTGACCCTAAGGAGCGGGTGCGTTTCCGCAATCTCATAGAGGACTTGGGAAAGGAAAGCATCGTGCTTTTGTCCACCCACATTGTATCGGATATCGAGCACATTGCGGACTATGTCCTGATGATGAAAGATGGAGAATTGATATATAACGGTCCCATGGAAAAAATCGGCAGAGATTTGGAGGAGTTTTATCTGGAACAGTTTGGGGAGGAAGAGGAAAATGTTTAAGTATCTATATTATTATGAAATGAAAAAAATATGGTGTCGGAAGCTTATATGGATTGTATTGGTCATTATGGCAGGAATAGTTATATTTGCCGCTTATTCGCCGATGATGGGAGATACCTATGTCAATGGCGAGTTGTCAGATTCCCACAAAAATATTCAGGAAAGGCAGCTGGTAAACAGCAGGGCGCTTTCGGGAAGAGTCCTTGGGGAGATATTGCTGAATGAGATTCATGAGGGTTATGAAAAGCTGCCGGCAGGCGTGGAGCAGTTTACGGTTACAAAAGAATATGAACAGTATCTGATACCGCTGGAACCGGTTATCAATTATGTATGGGATATTATGGATGCTTACCAGGGCGGTGTTATAAGTGTTATGTTTCCAATGAATATAAGCGAGGAAGAACTCTATGAGGCGCGTTTTTCCGGTGTGCAAAAAAGCTGGGCTTCCGGCTTTTTAACGCAGGGCGAAATGGAATATTGGGAGAAGCAGGAAGAACAATTGAATAAGCCCTTTACATGGCAATATGCCGGAGCCTATAAATTGATAGGGGAGAATGTTTATACATGGATTGTTATGGCTGTCCTGATGATTGCCATATGTTTTTCCAAAATTTTTTCCAGTGAACACAGCCAGAAGACAAGTCCTTTGATTTTAAGCAGCAGATTCGGACGGAGTACACTGTATTATGCCAAAATTGCCGCAGGTATTACCTCTTCCCTGATATTGGGGCTTATTGTATTCGGTTTAGGCGCAGCGGTTATTTTCAGCATTTGGGGATTCGACGGAGGAAATGCTGCCATTCAGATGGTTTTGCCCTTTTATTCAGGCGTCTTGTCCATGGGAGAGTCGGTGCTCATATGTCTTTGGGTGCTTTTTACAGGTATGATTCTGAGCGTCATATTTACTATGGTTTTGTCCGAAAAGTGCAAGAGCGGTGTGGGAACTATGGCAATTGTTGTGGGAATTTTAATCTTATCGGGATTTCTTCATATTCCCGGGCAGTACAGGATAATCTCGCAGCTTTGGGATATGATTCCCAGTAATATGGTGGCAGTCTGGAACATTTTTGACGTAAGGCTGGTTCCCTTATTTGGGCATTATTATACCACGTGGCAGGCGGTTCCATTTATATGGCTGCTTTTGAGCATCATGCTGGTATGGTATGGAAAGCGGATTTATGGGAATATCTTGTAAAATTGGAAGTTTTTTGTAAAAACAGCACAAAAATAGGCGTAAAATTTCTACACCATTTAGAGGAAATTTACATATTTTTTGTATACGAAAAGGCGGGACAAATGTTATACTAATCCTAGTGGCTTACACAAATTTATATAAGGGGGTTAGATGATGTCTAACAAATGGGTCTACTTATTTGAAGAAGGAAACGCCGACATGCGTAATCTGCTTGGCGGAAAAGGTGCCAATCTTGCAGAAATGACAAACTTAGGACTGCCTATTCCGCAGGGATTTACCGTTACAACAGAGGCTTGTACGGAATATTATAACAGCGGAAAGACAATTCCCGAGGAAATTCAGGGACAGATTTTTGATGCGCTTTCCAAGCTGGAGGAGAAACAGAATAAGAAGTTCGGAGATACGGAAAATCCGCTTCTGGTTTCAGTTCGTTCCGGTGCAAGGGCATCCATGCCCGGTATGATGGATACCATTCTGAATCTGGGGTTAAACGATGTAGCTGTAGAGGGCTTTGCGAAAAAGACAGGCAATGAGAGATTTGCCTATGATTCCTACCGGAGATTTATCCAGATGTTCTCGGATGTTGTTATGGAGGTTCCCAAATCCCATTTCGAAAGAGTGCTGGATGATGTAAAAGATAAGAAGAGAGCAGTTCTTGGCAGAGGAGAGAATGAGCCGGTATTTGATACGGACCTGACTGCCGAGGATTTAAAAGGCGTTATCGATACCTTTAAAGGTATTTATAAAGATGCAATGGGTTCTGATTTCCCGCAGGATCCCAAGGTACAGTTGATGGAAGCTGTTAAAGCAGTATTCCGTTCATGGGACAATGAGCGTGCCATTGTGTACAGACGTATGAACGATATCCCCGGAGACTGGGGAACAGCCGTTAATGTACAGGCTATGGTATTCGGTAATATGGGAGAGACATCCGGTA
This sequence comes from uncultured Lachnospiraceae bacterium, assembly GCA_964653815.1. GTDB lineage: Bacteria > Bacillota > Clostridia > Lachnospirales > Lachnospiraceae > UBA2882. Next base: position 1,852 of record CAZZHJ010000063.1, on the reverse strand, counting down.
CAGGTGTTGCCTTTACGAGGAATCCTTCCACCGGTGCAAAGGGTATTTACGGAGAATATCTGATTAACGCACAGGGCGAGGACGTTGTGGCAGGTGTCCGTACACCCCAGCCTATTACCAGACTGGAGCAGGACATGCCCGAATGCTACAAGCAGTTTATGGAAATTGCCAATAAGCTGGAAGAGCATTATCGTGACATGCAGGATATGGAATTTACCATTGAGGATAAGAAGTTGTATTTCCTTCAGACACGTAACGGTAAGCGTACCGCACAGGCTGCTTTACAGATTGCCTGCGACCTGGTAGACGAAGGCAAGATTACACCCAAGGAGGCAGTGCTTCGTATTGAGGCTAAATCCTTAGACCAGTTGTTACATCCGACCTTTAATGCAGAGGCTTTGAAGAACGGCGAGGTTATCGGAAAAGGTCTTCCCGCATCTCCGGGAGCTGCGGCAGGTAAGGTTTATTTTACGGCAGAGACGGCAAAGGATGTTCATGAAAAGACAGGCGACAGGGTTGTACTGGTTCGTCTGGAGACTTCCCCCGAGGATATTGAAGGTATGCATGCGGCAGAAGGTATTTTAACTGTCCGCGGCGGTATGACAAGCCATGCGGCCGTTGTAGCCAGAGGTATGGGAACCGCATGTGTTTCCGGCTGTGGCGATATTGCCATTAATGAAGAAGAGAAGGTATTTGAGTTAGGCGGACATGTTATCAGGGAAGGCGATTACATTTCCTTAGACGGCTCTACCGGTAACATTTATTTGGGAGATATTAAGACAGAAGAAGCCGGCGTTACCGGCAATTTCGGCAGGATTATGGAATGGGCGGACGAGTACCGCAAGCTTCAGGTACGCACCAATGCGGATACGCCTGCAGATGCGGCAAACGCTATCAAATACGGTGCAGAGGGTATCGGTCTTTGCCGTACAGAGCATATGTTCTTCCAGCCTGACAGAATTCCCAAAATCCGTCAGATGATTCTGGCAAGGACTCTGGAGCAGAGAGAAAAAGCATTAAACGCTTTGATTCCTTATCAGAAGGGAGACTTTAAGGCATTATATGAGGTTATGGAAGGAAGACCGGTTACCATCCGTTTCTTAGATCCGCCGCTTCATGAGTTTGTGCCTACAGATCAGGGAGATATCGACGATTTGGCAGTAGAAATGCTGATGACTGCAGAAGATGTACAGGAAATCTGTGATTCCCTCCATGAGTTCAACCCCATGATGGGACACAGGGGATGCCGTCTTGCAGTTACCTATCCGGAAATTGCCAAGATGCAGACCAGAGCGGTTATGGAAGCTGCGATTGAAGTAAAACAGGAAAAAGGCTTTGATGTAGTTCCTGAAATCATGATTCCGCTTGTAGGAGAGAAGAAAGAGCTGAAATATGTCAAGGATGTAGTTGTACAGGTAGCTGAGGAAGTTAAGAAAGAGAAAAACTCCGACATCCAGTATCATATCGGTACTATGATTGAGATTCCCCGTGCAGCCCTTCTTGCAAATGAAATTGCCGAAGAGGCAGAGTTCTTCTCCTTCGGAACCAACGATTTGACCCAGATGACCTTTGGATTCTCCAGAGATGATGCTGGCAAATTCTTAAATGATTATTACCGCAACAAGATTTACGAATCAGATCCTTTCGCAAGACTGGATCAGAGCGGTGTAGGACAGCTGGTACAGATGGCTGCAGAAAAGGGACGTTCCACCAGACCGAATATCAAGATGGGTATTTGTGGCGAGCACGGCGGAGATCCCAGCAGTATTGAGTTCTGCCATAAGGTTGGACTGACCTAGCTCCTCAATGTCCATAGAGGCCACGTCAGCTATGTTCTTACCGTCGATGAAGT
>CAZZHJ010000062.1:0-10896 GCA_964653815.1 uncultured Lachnospiraceae bacterium | reverse complement strand
TTTTAATAAACAGCACAATCCCCAGTACAAACAGCGGTATCCCTCCAATCAGTCCCGCGGGAGTCGGTCCCAGCAGATAATGCTGCGGCATTTCCTTCATATAGAAAAAAGGTATTCCCGCCACGGCATTAATTGCCCCGTGCATAAGCGACGGTATCCAGATACTTTGGGATTTTTCATAGAAATAGCTGAGCATGATTCCTGCGGCAGTTGTGAAACCGCACATCATCAGAACCCCCAGAACAGGCTCGCCCTTATAACCCGTTCCGTATTCATAACCTGCAAAAACAATGACCGGTGCATGCCATATTCCCCAGATTATTCCCGATAAAATCAGCGCGCGTCCCTTTCCCAGCCACTTTGACAATACAGGAGTCATATACCCCCGCCATCCCGCCTCTTCCCCGACGGCTGCAAAGGTATTAATAAGAGGTCCATAGGTAACTGCCGAAATCAGCTGTATGATCGCCAGCAGATTAAGGGGAATCCCTTGGACCTTTCCTTCTGCATCTACTATGACGCCAGATGCCTTCATAGTCTGTACCATGGCGCCGCAGTTTATATCAAACTTTTCCGAAAATATCATAAAATAGAGAACAGCGCCCAGGATAGTTACCAAAGCAGGTAAAAACCACGCTATTAAAAATCTTTTCCAGTTTCTCTTAAAGTGAATCCCCCATTCAATTCCGGTCTCCGCCTTTCTGATTCCTTTATTGGCAATAATCACTGCTACTAAAGGCATATACATAGAAACGGCCAGCACTCCCTGATAAACAATAGTCCGTCCGCTAAATGCATTTACAATGCCTACGAACTGCAAAATCCATGCCGTCACAAAGGCTATCATCATGTAAATCACAAATTTCTTTTCTTCCTTCATAACTCCATATCCCTTCTTAATAAGATAGAGCATAATAAGTATAATACGTTTATCACACAATATACTCTTTACATTTCTCTATCTTTATAAACCTTCCATTAAGGGTACAGTCAATATTTTTTTCTATTTCCAAGCTGCAAAATACGCTATAGGATAAGTTTTTCTGATTGTGCCGGGCAATCAATCAATTTCCCCATATAGTCATAACGTGACCCGTGACATGGGCAATCCCAGCTCAATTCATCGGGATTCCACTCAAGTTCGCAGCCCATATGGGGGCATCTGGCAGAAATTTTATAAACCTTTCCCTGTTCATCCTTGTAGCAGGCAAACCTGCGAAATCCGATTCTCACAATTCCGCCATGTCCCTTGGGAAGCGCATCCAGTTCCTTAAAGGGCAGATGAAAGGCCCCTTTTGCCAGCCCTTTTATGCTTTCCCCCACATCCGTAAGAAAAGCAGGCATTCCTGCCAGAATGTGCAGTCTCTGCGGGGAAAAAAGCTTTTCATAGGGATTTCTCTTGCCACAAATCTGGTCACATATAATAAATGCCGCCAGCATGGAGGAAGTCATTCCCCACTTCCGGAATCCTGTGGCAACATACCAGTAAGGTCTGAAAACAGAATATCTCCCGATAAAAGGAAGTCCATCGTGAGGCATACAATCCTGGGCTGACCAGCAGGCTGCCTCTTTAAAGCCCGGAAAATACTGCCATGCTATCTTCCGGAGTTCCTCATGTTTTCTGCCGCTTTCATTTTTCCCTGTCCGGTGGGCACATCCGCCCAGAAGAACAAAATCCTTTGTACTTCGGATAGAAAGCCCTTTTTTATCCACACTGTAATAAATGCCTTCCGGTTTTTCTATGCCTTCAACCGCCAAAACATAGCTTCTTTCCTGATGCTGGCGCAAAAAATAGAAACCGGGAATATTGGTAATGGGATAATGGGTTGCAAATACAATATGCTCCGCCCTTACCTTTCCTCCTTCGGTCTCTATTTCATGTCCTTTTACGGAAAGTACCTTTGTCTTTTCGTAGATTTTCAATTCTTTAGAAATTTCCCTTATAAACAAAAGAGGATGAAACTGTGCCTGATTCTCAAAACAGACTGCTCCTTTTACAGAAAAAGGCAGGTCCGTCTCCTTGGTAAAAAAAGCCTGAATCCCCAAATAGTTTGCAGCTATGGCTTCTTTCCTCAGTTTCTTTTCATCCTCCATAGAATACAAGTAAGCAGGCACTCTTTTAAATTCACATTCTATTTTCTTTTCCCGGACCAGCCATTCAAAGGCATCTATGGCTACCTTGTTTGCCCTTGCATAAGCTGCCGCTTTTTCTTTTCCATAATGCTTTATGAATTTGTCATAAAACATACCGTGCTGACAGGTAACCTTGGCGGTGGTATTTTTTGTCTGTCCGCCGGCAATCCGGTCGGCTTCCAGCACAACAACCTCTTTTCCCTGACATTTTAAAGCATAAGCCGTAAGAATTCCCGCCATCCCGCCGCCAATCACCGCAGTTTCCACCTGCAAATCCTCTCTCAAGGCGCTTCTTTCAGGTATTTCAACTTCCTTGCTCCAAACTGATTCCATACACATTCTCCTATCCTGTCATCCGCCGGCAGAGTCAGCTTGTGATAGCTTTTAAACTGCCTGCGGTTATGAGATTTGTTATGAAATAGTTTTCCAGCTTTTAAAAATATTAATCCTGTGATTTTGTTTCTTCTGCGATTACCTCAGCAAGCCTTTCCCCAACCTGCCCAGCTCCCGCCGCATCAGGATGTATGCCGTCGGTATAGGTGATATCCCATTCTGCCGTTTCCACCACCACACACCACGGATATTCCTCAGCAGCCCTTCGGATATCCTCGCTATGAAGCTGTGAAAAAGGAATCATACAGAATATTTTAATATCAGGATATCTGTCATGGAGCTTTAACAGAATCTCCCTGTAGCCATATACAAACATTTCCCCATCTATTTCGTGGTCATTGGTCCCCATATTGATAACGGCCATATCACATGCAGGAATATTTTCTTTTGAAATATATCTTGTTGCAGATAAATAGTCCAGCATATCAGTACAGCGGCTGAAACTTCCCGTCATGAAAATGCCTGTGGCCCCGTACCCTATAAAATAAGGCTCCGCATCTAACAGCCTTGCCGTATACCATGGGAAAGAATGAGTTGCGCTATTACTGTTACTGTTGCCTTCCGTATTCAGAACCAGCACGCCCTCAGTTATACTGTCTCCTATAAAGATGATTCTTTTCTTTTCAGGTCTGAATCCCTTGATTTCCCCACTGCCGCAGTCAACGCCTGTAAAAGCCACGCCGATTTCCCCGTTCCATTTATCCTCAAACTCCGTCATACCGTCCACTACAATGGTTATCCGGTGCTCCTTATCATCGGGCAGGTCAATACGGCTTTCAGTAATCAATTGTCTGACCGGCTCCCCGTCGTCAATTACATAGGCATAATAGGGTGTTGCCAATGCCGTTATCTCCAGAAAATGAACATCCAGAGTATCTGTTCCTTTTACTTCAAAATAAATCATAGCGCCGTCATTTAAAGTAACCCACGCCTTCTGTCCGTCAATCTCCTTTGCAAACCAGCGTCCTGATAAGGCAAAATCCTGTCCATTCCTGCCTGCTCCCGCCGTTTCAATATTTCCCTGTCCGTTATCTGTCATTATAGTATCTCCCTCCTGCGCTCTTTCCGCCTGACACCCTGTCACAAACACGATGCAGACCAGCAATAATGCCGCCAGTATTTTTTCAAAGCCCTTTTTCTTCATCTATTCTCCTCTTTCCCGGTATCGCACCTATCCATGCTCCAAGGGAATTTAAAATCAAATCATCCAGCTCGGAAATTCCCGTCCCGAACACATATTGCAAAAATTCTATGGTAAAGGAAAACAAAAGCCCTAACAGCCAGATTTGCCATAGCTTCCATTTTACCCTGCTAAAATGCCTTAAATAAAATCCAAAGGGTACAAACCAGATAATGTTCCCCACAAATAAATATATGATTCTTATAAAGTCTCCGCTTTTCAGTAAAGGCACATAGGATTCAAACAGCGTCCGATTTATAACCCCGTTCCGGCACAATTCCCGAAAAGCAAAACCGGAACGGAATACGGTAATCCGGAGCAAAATACCAATATAAACCAAAAACAGTATATGGATTAAAACTCTTTTTATTAACACACGATTTATTTTCCCGTTTATCGGTAAGACCACCTTTCTGCTATCCATCCGATTTTTTCATAAGTGAGGAGCCTGCATAATTTTTCTGTGAATTTCCCGTATTTCCGATAAAAGAAATTAAAGAGAAAATACGGAACCCTCTGTTTCCGGCTTTGGGGACACCGTCTGAGAATATTCCGGAAGGAATACACCTCTTTATATACATTCAGATATCCCTCATACAGTTCATCCGCAGTCATATTTGCAGGCTCAAATACCACATGGGCCGTATTGTAATGGGATAAATCCTCATCCGTAATCCTCCCGCTCTCTTTAAACCGCCTGTAAAGCTCTGTCCCCGGATAGGGTGTTAAAATATGGGAGGTTACCGTCTCGATTTTATGGTCTATGATCCATTCCACCGTTTTCTTAAAAGTAGAAACATCATCTTCATCCAGCCCGAATACAAAGCTGGCATTGATCATAATCCCTCTGGAATGAAGGGCTTCTACCAGCCTTTCATATTTTCCGCCTGTATTCTGTCCCTTATGTACTTTTGCAAGCGCCTTTTCATTGAGGCTTTCAAAACCGATAAACAGGCTCTGGCATCCTGAATCCGCCATCTCATCCAGAAGCTTTGGCATGTCCGCTATATTGGCGGAAACCGCCGCATTCCATTTTAACTTCAAAGGCTTAAGGGCACGGACAAATTCCATGGTCCACTGAGGATTTCCGATTAAATTGTCATCTATAAACATGACATGCTTTTTATTGATAGCCCTGATATCCTCTATTACATCCGCTACGGGCCGGTTAATATAAAAATTTTTGTACCCGCCGCAGCTGTTATAACAAAAATCGCATTGAAAGGGGCATCCTCTGCTGGTGCTGATAACATTAGAATAGAGATATTTACTTTTATCAATCAAATGATAAGCCGGCGGGACAATGTCTTTCCCTGTAATTTCCCCGCTGCAGCCATAAACCTTTTTCAGTTTTCTCTCTTTCAGGTCCTTTATAATGTCCGGCCATGTTTTTTCTGCAATTCCCACACTGACCGCATCAAAAGCGTCGGAATCCGGGCACGCCGTTATATGAATGCCGCCTGCCACCACGGGGATTCCACGTTTCCGGTATCGCTTTGAAATTTCCACAGCCCTGGGCATCACATCAACGGTTACCGTTATTCCTACAACATCCACATCCTCTTCATAATCTATAAGCTCCACATTTTCATTGGTAATGATGACCCTGTGCTCTTTTTCAAACATATGGGCAATGGTCAGAAGCCCCAAAGACGGCGCCATCCTGTTTTTTAATTCGGTATCCATAGGCCTCATCTGCATGCGGGGCTGTATCAGTTTAATAATCATCTGTTTACCTCCACGGTTTTTTCTATCACCAATTCTCATGTAGATAGCAATAGAGCCTGCCTTACGGCAGGCTCATAAGAATTATTACAATTGATTATTACAAATCAGTTACTCTTTCCCGTCCCAGCAATAGGTACATAGCTTGCACCGTTCAAGACCCGTGGCATCCAGCATATCATCCAGCCTGTTATACCTTAAGGTAGTAAAATTCAATTCCTTCCGGATTTCCTCAATCATGTTTTCATATTTTTCCGTCTCGGGATCTGCATATTCGCTCAAAATTTCATCGGTCACATTACCATTTTCCAGACGTTCAATGACCCTTCTGGCAATCAAATCCATTTCCGAGGAGGAACGGGAAAAGTTCAGATATTTACATCCGAATAACAGAGGCGGGCATGCCGGACGGATATGTACTTCTTTCGCTCCGCTCTGATATAAAAACTCCGTTGTCTCCCGAAGCTGGGTTCCCCTTACAATAGAATCATCTATCAGTAAAAGGCTTTTATCCTTAATCAGTTCATCTACCGCCAAAAGCTTCATCTTGGCAATGAGATTTCTCTTGCTCTGAATAGTCGGCATAAAAGAGCGGGGCCATGTGGGCGTATACTTTATAAAGGGTCTTGAAAAAGGAATCCCTGAAGCATTTGCATATCCCACAGCATGCGCCGTTCCCGAATCCGGTACGCCTGCAACAATATCCGGTTTCACATTATCCCTGCCTGCCATTTTTGCGCCGCAGTTATATCTCATCTGTTCCACGCTGACGCCTTCATAACTGCTTGAAGGATAGCCGTAATAAATCCATAAAAAGGTGCATATCTTCATATCCTGACCGGGATTTGCCAAAGTCACACAGTTTTGGTCCGTTATTACCACCACTTCACCCGGTCCCAGTTCTTTGTAGTCAGAATATCCCAGGTTCTTATAGGCAAAATTTTCAAATGATGCACAGAAAGCATCTTCTTTTTTTCCTATTACAACAGGCGTCCTGCCATATTTATCCCTTGCGGCATAAATTCCCTGCTGATTCATTAAAAGCAATGACAAGGAACCATCCACCACACTCAGAGCATATTGAATCCCTTCAATCAAATTTTCCTTCTGGTTAATCAACGCAGCTACCAGCTCTGTGGCATTGATTTCCCCACCGCTCATTTCCAGAAAATGAGCATGGCCTGTATCAAAAAGCTCCTGAATCAGTTCCTTTACGTTATTAATCTTGCTGACTGTGGCAATCGCATAGGTACCATGATGGGAACGCACAAGTAAAGGCTGTGGTTCATAGTCGGAAATACACCCGATTCCCATATTCCCGTGCATCTCATGAACATCCTTATCAAACTTTGTCCTGAAGGGAGAATTCTCAATATTGTGGATGGCCCTGTTAAATCCATCCTCTCCATATACTGTCATACCGCCTCGTCTTGTACCTAAATGGGAATGGTAATCTATTCCGAAAAATAAATCAAATACACAATCCTGTTTCGATGCTACGCCAAAAAAACCGCCCATGTCTTTATCCTTTCTGCCTGCTTATCATTTAGTTTCACTTTTGTTTTTACATCTGGTAAAACAGAAGATTATCTCTCAATTCTTCTGTGATTTCGCCGCCTGCCTGGGTATATTTATTGTACATTCCGTTGTAACGCTGCAGCTTCTTTGCTACATCCGCCTCAAACTTCGTAATAGAAATCTGATACAGCGGGTTGGCCTTCAATTCGTCCCTTATGGATTTTACAAAAGGACAGTAACGAATCAACATATCCCTTGCTATCTTATTCAGCCTGAAACTTCCCTTGGATTCAAATTTGATCCAGTTGATATAATCTTTTACAAATACCTCGCGGTAATTATTTTTCGCCTGTGACAATGCTGCCTTAAGTTTTTCCTTCGCCTCTGTAGACAGATCGCGGTTGTTGCGGTAAAACTGAATATAACTACAGTACTCCGCCGTAAGAGATTTCTCCCTTACATCGTTCCAGCGAACGCCTTCTAGTCTTCGACACATCTCCCAACGGTACCGTCCGGTCGTTTCTAACATCAAGTCATTCAGATCAACAGCAGTAAAGATAGGGAACATAAAACGTGCCGGCGTATCGCTTTTTACACCTGATATTTCCTGCCACATCATTGCCTTTGTACCTGCATTGGGCATCAGAATAATATCCGGTAGAATCTCTTTCATAATCCTGTCGCTGTTAATTCCCTTTGACGGATCAGAAAAAGAAACTTCACGGTAAAATATAGAGTAATCCAGTTTCCTGACTTCATTTAATGCCTCTTCCAGTTTTTCTGCCGTTACCAGCATCTTCTCAATGGAATTCAGCAGGTCGTTATCGCATAAAACGGGACAGAAAGTTGAAATCTTTCCATATGTGGATTTGTTAACTGTGGCAAACATATTCTGGATTTCAAATTCCACACGCATCTCATGATTTTCTAAGCGTTCCGGAATCTCTTCTTTTTTAATCTTCCCATTCTTATATAAATCTGTCAGGTGTGCCGAGTAACTCATATCAAACTGATTCTTGGAAGGTTCCTTCTCACCGCTGTAAATCAGTTTCAACCATTCATAAATCGTATAAACATAATCTGAATGGCAGATATCAAGATGGGCACATAAATCATAAAGAGCTTTTGCATGCTCCTCCCCTACATATGACAAATCCATAAAGCCAAAATTTAAAAACATCTCCAGAACTGGTGTCAGAGTGCTCTCATCCTTCACGGCACGCATAAAGACTTTGTAGTAAATCTCATAAAATACCGTTGTGATGCTCCTTCTGAGGGCATAGGCCTCTTTATCGCTGGATAACATATCGGGCAAATTCCTGTAAGCAGTGATTTTCTCGCTGATATCTTCCAGTTCATCCCCTTCATATCCGGCATATTTCAAAATATGGCTCAAAGCATCTACGGAAGTAATGTCCATTTCTTTTCTTACACTTCCGCTTTCTGCATCCGCCGTATCTTCGGTATAATCATAATTATTGAATTCCTTTAATCGCCTCTGGATTATTTTCTCATCATAAACTTTCACTTTTTCAGCGAATTTCATAATCGAATCGATTTTTTCCTTCACTTCTGTAAGTTCATGCTTTTTCTCATACATTTTGATAGATAAATCAAAATAGAGGTTAAAAAGGTCGTTCCGTGATTCTGCTAACAGAATATCCTGATTATAAGACAGGTAGTACTCTATTTCCCTGATACCTTGTGTAAACCTTCGCATCTGAGCTGCTGCTTCCATAATGGCGCCCACTGTAAGCCCGTCATCTTTTTTCATAAGCTGCAGATATTCCTGCAGATAGGTGTTTACCAGGCTCACACTGTTATTTACCTCCCATTTTTCTGCTTTATGCTGCATAACCAGGGGATTAAAATGCTCTATTCCGGGGAAGCTTTGTCCTTCAATCCTGTATCTGCTGCAGAATGTTACATAGTCGTTATAGGCAGTTTCTACAAACATATGGAACTGCCGCGCCCTGTTGTACAAATCCGAATATAAGGTCAGCAAATTATGGCGCTGCTCAATAGCTGTCCGCAAAAATATATTGCGGATTTTTTCCTGCCCTGTGACTATATTCGTCAGATCCTTCGCATTTTCACATACGAAAGCGCCTAATGTCGCATCTTCTCCCGCAATATAATCACACATAAACATATCCTTCTCCAAAATGCCGATAATGGCATTTTTCCCCAGCCGCACTTCGGAGAAGTCAAACTTCTGTATAACAGTACCTTCCTGTACCAGATACCAGTATTTTACCTTATCATTTCTCCTTGCAATAACCTGTCCGCTTTGAACTTTTATAACTTTCATATGAATCCTTTCAGGCACGGTTTCACGCCTATTGTTTTATGCCTATTATTTTATCATCTTTTTCTTTTATTACAATCCCAGCCAGTCCTTTATTCTGTCTTCGGACAGATTATTACCATCTATTGCATCGGATACTTCCGCACCTGCCGCACTTTTCTTAATATCCTGGGTACTGTTCCCTACTCCGCCTCCGCCGTTGGCAACAAAGGCATCTATTTTTTTGCCCTGCAGATCATATTCCTCTAAGAATGACAGAACTGCCATGGGACAGGTACTGCACCAGTTGGGAAATCCCAGAATAATCCTGTCGTAGCTTCCAATGTCCTCCACCTTATCCAGAAGCTTCGGTCTTGCATTTTCCTGAAGTTCCTTTCTCGCTTCATCTATGCACGCCTGGTAATCTGCAGAATAAGCAGCCTCCGTTTTAATCTCAAATAAATCTGCGCCTGCAAGTTCTGCCACTTTCTTTGCAGCTGTTCTTGCATTTCCTGAATAGCTGAAATAGGCCACTAATGTTTTTGACATGGTTATGCCTCCTTCTGTATTGTATGATATGTTTGGAGTAATGACTTCCCCGCCCATTTTTATTCACTCATAAAGTATAGCACAATTATTGCTTAAAAAGAACCCCGCCATTTTCCCTATTTTTAATACACATATAAACAAAATAGGTTTACTTATCTGAATCTTCATCCAGCACCCACTGCAAATCTTCAGCAGGCAAACAGATATACTGATCCGCACCGTCTCCCTGACGCATGATTACTTTGCGAATCCCGGCCTGAATAATAGTTCTTGCACAGATTGGACAGGGTTTTGCCTCATGTATGGAATTATCCTCAGGATTAATTCCTGTCAAATATAAGTCTGCGCCCATTGTCTGCTCTCTGGAACAGTTTAACAGTGCGTTGGCTTCTGCATGGATTGCTCTGCACATTCCATATCCTTCTCCCTGGTGCAGATTCCTCTCCATTCTCGGACATCTTCCTATATCACAACAATTTTCAAATCCTCTGGGGGAACCGTTGTAACCCGTGGAGATTACTGCATCGTCTTTTACGATTACCGCACCGTATTTGCGCTTTATGCAGGTACTTCTATAGGCAAAGCTTTCTGCACAGTTTAAATACATGTCAATTTTGGAAATTCGGTTTCCGTCATTAGGTGTTACCATATTTTTTCTCCATTTATTTTATATTACCTTCCAAATGTAAGGTTTGGCCTAACATTTTCTATAATGCCCCTTACCTTTAAAACAATCAAATAATTTTTCTGCTAATATCATTAATATGTACCTCCGTAATCAAATTAGGGCTTGAGCTTAACACGAAGGCTGCCCTAATAAAAGGACTTATTATACACTTTCACTTTAAGTGAAAATACGGATATTAATATTGTAACATCATATTATGAGTTCTTCCACAATATTAAGATGTTTTTGCATCTCCTATTAAACGAAATTTAAAAATAAAATTGTCATAAAAGAAAGTATATGATAGAATGTCAAAGAGAAACAATCGCGTTGCAAGGTGGTAGCCTCCCTAAACTTGAAAAAGAGGGGAGGTGGTGTATATGGATACATACGAAGTTTTAACACTGTTAATTCTTTTCGGAACGTTTCTTGTTGCACTGCTTG
>CAZZHJ010000061.1:0-10963 GCA_964653815.1 uncultured Lachnospiraceae bacterium | reverse complement strand
CTTCCATAATAGAAGACAACTCTGAGAGCTTCTTTTCTGTTTCCACCATAACCCCCAGAAGATGCAATGCGCTCAGCAGGCCGTCACCAGTGGTATTTTCCTTCAGAAAAATAATATGTCCCGACTGTTCCCCGCCAAGGTTGGCTCCAATCTCTTTCATCCTTTCCAGCACATAGCGGTCTCCCACCTTGGTCTGCTCCATAGTGATGCCATGGGCTTTCCCCATCAGGAAAAATCCCAGATTGCTCATAACTGTGGCAACAATGGTATTATCCTTCAGCTGCCCTTTGTTTTTCATATGGTTTCCAACAATTGCCATAATTTGGTCGCCGTCTACCTGCTTGCCCTTTTCATCAACAGCAAGCAATCTATCCGCATCCCCGTCAAAAGCCAGGCCGATATCCGCATTTTCATATACCACTCGCGCCCTCAGCTCCTGCATATGGGTAGAGCCGCAGTTCGCATTGATATTCGTACCGTCAGGATTGTTATGAATGGCAACAACTGTCGCCCCCATTTCCTTAAGGGTTTCCACCCCCGTATAATAGGATGCGCCTTCCGCACAATCTACCACGATCTTCAGGCCTTCAAGATTAACAGGAATAGCTTTCATTGCATGGTTGATATACTCTTCCCTTGCATCCGTGCGATATTTGATCTTGCCTACAGAGGACCCGGTAGGGAACTTCACACCCTCCATACCACTGCGGATCAGTTCTTCAATCTCATCTTCCAACGCATCCGGAAGCTTATATCCGTTGCCGTCAAAAAATTTGATACCGTTAAACTCAACGGGATTATGGGAGGCTGAAATCACAACTCCCGCATCCACCTTGTATTTCCTGATCAGATATGCCACCGCCGGCGTAGGAACCACACCTACATATACTACGTTGGCCCCTACGGAACAGGCTCCCGCCATCAATGCATTAGCCAGCATATCTCCGGAAATTCTTGTATCACATCCTACCATAATCGTAGGCTTATGTGCATTCTCCCTTGTTAGGATATAAGCTCCTGCCTGACCTAATTCCATAGCCAGCAACGGAGTAAGCTCCTCATTTGCAACACCTCTGACACCGTCAGTTCCAAATAATCTTCCCATATTAACATCCTCTGATTTCTATTTTACATCTCTGATCCGGCATTCCACCGTAAGCCCTTCATTTGCTGCATAAACACCCTCAGGCAGTTCAAACCGGACCGGAATCTTGTAAGTGCCTGCCTTAATGGAAGGGGAAGTAATATTCCTGCTTTCCATATAAGCGTCCACCCCAAGAATAACCTTCACATCCTCGGCTCCAAAGCCTTCCAGGTCAGCCGGCATTCCCTTAAACGCAAAAGTAAAAGAATCCGCCCCATCTACAATGGCAGCTCTCTGCTCTTCTGCATTGATTCCACTAAAGGTAATGCTGCTGCGAGGAATCTCTACTTCCTTAATCTCCATTTGACTGATAGGAACGTGAAGGGTAACCTTTCCATCAAATTCCTCTTGTGCCAGCCGTACATTATCCGGCAGATATTTATCCAAATCTAGCGTTATATCAAAATTCTCGCTCTTTTCGCTCACATCTACTGCTGTGCTAGGAATCGTGATCGCATTCAGATTCGCAAGGGTGCTGGTTCTTCCTGCTACCAGAACCTCTTCTATATCAGCAGTGACCTCTCCTGAAATGCCATAATCATTTGCCGGCGTACCCGTGGTCCCGAACCTCAGAGGAAGAATCTTGGTAGCTAGCAGTTCCACCTTAATGCTTACACTGCTAATATTGCCTGACAACCTAGAAGCATCCACCTGTTCACCATACTCATCATAATACCGTATTATGGAAGTGGTACTGATACTTCCCGACATTCCTGCAATAGAAGCTTCAGCAGTAGCATGGTCTATCTGGGAAACAATGGATTCCGGCCCCTGTACCGTGACAACATTCTGCTCCAGAGTCACATCGCCCCTCACATACCCTTCTACCGGCTCGCCGTTGATAACAGGGGTGATTGACATCTGCCGTTTCATCAGGTCTTCTATTTTTACTTCCAGTACCTCTGTTTTAGATTTAATGCTTTCTATCTTATCGTTATACTTGTTGGTCTCAAGACGAATCCTTACGGTTCCGTTTTCTTCATCCAGTTCGGCCATGTCCGCAGTCGCTTTAATATTTTCCTTGCCCAGCAAATCGTTAATGGACCTTTTTGCCGTCACAGTGACAGATATGGTATTGCTGCCGTTTAAAACGTCATAAGTCTGATTGTTTTTCGCTATAATCTCAGGATTTACGATTTCAACCTGCACGCCCGAATATGCGGACTCTATAATGGGGTCGCTGACATTTACCACAATAATCCACACCAGAATCGCCACTATGACCGCCATAATCCTCAAAAACAAATTATCCGTCAGTTTATTTTTCTTCACGTTTCAACCTGCCTTTCCAGACCTTGCGCGGTTTTTCTTCCACAGTCTTATTCTGGATGGATTCAAGCATCTTCCGCAAACCATCGGCATCCACATTTCTGGTCAGCTTCCCTTCATAAGCAACAGATACCCGTCCGGTTTCCTCTGAAACGATCACTGTCATGGAATCCGTAATCTCGGACACTCCCACACCCGCTCTATGCCTCGTTCCCAATTCCTTTGAAAGTCTTGTGCTGTCAGACAATGGCAGATAACAGGTTGCCGCTATTACCCTGTCCCCCCGTACCAGTACCGCACCGTCATGAAGCGGTGTATTATGCTCAAAAATATTGATCAGCAGCTGACTGGTCACAACGGCATCCACCACAATTCCAGTCCGTTCATACTCTGTTAGCTTCTGGTTCTTCTCTATTACGATCAAAGCTCCTGTTTTGACCTTTCCCATTTCAAAGCTTGCCTTGACAATCTCACTAATCGTCTTATCTGAGAAAATTCCATCGGAAGTCTTTGGGTCAAAAGGCATCAGATTGGCAACAAAATTTTTCTGTCCCAGCTGCTCTAAAGCCCGGCGCAGCTCCGGCTGCAAAACAATAACAACCGCTATTATTCCCACCGAAAACACCTTTTCCGCAATCCACAATATTGTGCTCAGGCGCAGCAGTGCAGCAAACAGCAGGAAAATCAATATCACAATCACACCTTTTAACAAATTCCACGCTTTTGTATCCCTGATCCAAATTAAAATTTGATACACCAAAAAGGAGATAATAATTATCTCCACAATGTCCGTCCACACAATCCTTGTGGGAATATGCAGCGTAGTCAGGTATTTATTTATAAAGCTGTTCATTTGTTCCATCAAAAAAACCAAATTCCTTTCATTTTACAGAACGCTCGTTATTTTCTTTACCTTGACTTGTGCACGGCTAACGGAATTCTTTGGTATTGCTTTTACATAATAATAATATTCATCATCTTCAAACTGGACATATTCCGTTCTGGAATAATCCACATTAAATGCGAAAAACTGAAGCACTTTCGCAATAAGCAGGGAAACAATCATTCCCACAATCAGAAAACCAATGGAAAAATGGGTATCATAGGTTAAATCCCCAATCAGCAGGACTACTACACCAATAACAGCCCCTACACTCATGGCTATGGTCCATGCATGGTCCATTGACATCCTACGGATAAAATACACAACAATAATCATAGCCGCAAATGCTACAATCGTAATCAGCATCTCTTTATTCCCTAAAATACCATCAACCACATACCTGAACTTGGCAACTGCCGCCCCTTCTGTATCCAGGGTACTGATTGTTTGAATGTTCGTCTTAATATACAAAATAAGATAGTATACGATTGTTCCGCAGCTGACGGAAACAATGGATATGGGGGAACATAACAATCCCACGGCAATGGGTACCACATAAGGCACTTTCAATGCAAAACACAACGGTAACAGCAGCACCACAACCGTATCCTTGGGTGAAAAACGGAAATACAGAATAAACATAAGCAAAAACAGTGCAGCAGCAACAACCGCGCACTCTAGGGAAACCGCATACAGATGCCCGCATACAAAGCCGGCGCTAATGAATATAATAAAGTTCATGGGTAAAAAAGAGCACATCAAAGAAACAACCAGAACAATTACAATATTTCCGCTGAGCTTACTCATATAACCGATATTTGTATTGATGCATAGCAGTGAAATCAATGCCAGCAAGAATTTGAATAAGGGTAAAAGATAAACTTCGTATTTGCTATAGAAATTCCGAAGCCCCTCCCTCATTTCCAATAGTGAAGACATATATTTTCCCTTTCCTATTTGCGATTTTCTAAATCATACATTGCAGACAGCTGCTTTAAATGATGATAATATTTCTTCAGGCTTTTTTTCGCCTTGTGATATCTATATGAATGAACAACATAAGAAATTACGCCATAAATAAGTGTAAAAATAAAATAATACAGAATGACATTTTTACCGAATTCCAGCAAATCCATCTTGTATATATCCTGCATGAAAATTTCAAAATCATAAAAGATATACATGGCAAACAAAATAGCGTAAGCAATAGTGGCACATATAATGGATTTAATTGTCTGAAGACCAATATAGTCGCTTCTGAAATAACTGCCAATGGCCATATATTTCTTGCCTTCGTTCTCCTCATAAGCCGCCATCTTAGTCATAAGCTGTATTCTTTCCTGGTTTAACATATTACGTTTTCTCCGTCTTTTACAAGAATCTCATCTTATTTTTATTATCCCCGGGCTTAGTTTCCTTGGGCGCGACTACCGGTTTGGCAATAGCGCTTGTCAGATTTTTCGTCATCTTATCCTTGCATTTAGCACAGAACCTGCCACTGTTGATCAGGGTGCCGCATTGCTCACAACTGACTTTTATAGGGGAATCCGCCGTAAACTGAAGTCTCTCCTGTCTGATCCATGTCTGAATCTGGTTAGGCTCTACATCACATGCTTCGCAAACTTCCGCCATGGTGCAGGCAGTATTCTCACGGATGTATGCCTTAACCTCCTGGAACTTCTTTTCCGCTTCTTCTCTGCACTTCGGACAAATCTGCGGACCAGCAACATGATTAAACACCCTTCCGCATTTTCTACAATTCACTACGTTCATAATTGCATTCCTCCATCTATATATCTTCTCCGATTGCCAGTGTTATAAAAAATACACGCAAAGCACCAGCTTCCAATAACATCTTCGCAACAGCGTCAACAGTACTGCCGGTTGTATAAATATCATCTATAACTATAGTTACTCTTAATTTTACATCATTTTGCCTTATTTTAAAAGCCTTTTTCAAATTATTTTGCCTTTCGTCAATACTTAGGGACTTCATTGGCGGTGTATGGCGTGTCCGCACCAGATAATTCTCATATACGGGTATGCCTGATTCCCTTCCAAAGGTCCGTGCCAGAAGAGCCGCCTGGTTATATCCCCGCTCCCGTTCCCGTTTCGGATGCAGGGGGACAGGTATGACGCCTTCCACACCCGCTCTTTTTACCGCATTGCCAAAATACTGCGCCATAATTCTGCCATAGGTTTCAGCATATTCCCTTCTTCCGTGATATTTCATTCTATACAGGGATTCCCTCATTGTGTCATTATAACTGCATAATGCCATCCCTCTTTCATAAAAATGAGTCTTTCCTCTTTCACGGCAGTCTCTGCAAAATTCCTCTTCGCCGTTTTCCAGCATTTTCCCGCATTTAAAACACCTGTTATTTTTAATAATGGGCAGTTTTTTCCTGCATTCCCTGCAGATTCCCTCCTGCCTCTCCTTATAACGGACAGGTCTGTCACATACCGGACATCTTCTGGGAAATACTAGGTCTCTGATATTTTCTGCAATTTTTCTAATTTCAGTCAAATGCTTTCCTTTCCGTGCATTCTCTCCGTTTCCCGAATCCGGTATTTCAGTCCGGTATATCTCTTTTGTTTATTTTCCCCCAAAATCATATTTTGCATAATCGTCTCATTTCCCAGGATTGTCACACATTTTCTTGCCCTTGTCACCGCCGTGTACAGCAGATTGCGGTAAACCAAGAGTCCCGGAACGCCCATAAGAGGAATTACCACTGCCGGATATTCACTTCCCTGCGACTTATGTATGGTGACAGCATATGCCAGTTCCAGTTCATCCAATTCTTCAAAACGGTAATTTACCCTTTTCCCCTCATCAAATTCCACCTGCATAAGGGAGGCATATTCATTAATTTCCCTGATAATGCCAATATCGCCGTTAAAAATCCCCTGTCCTTTTGAAAGCGGCAGGTTATAAGCTCCAACCACTTCCCACTCCAGCTGATAGTTGTTTTTTATCTGCATAACCTTATCACCCTCCCGGAATACCGCATCCCCCACAAGGTGTTCCCGCTTTTTCCCATCCGGCGGATTGATATATTTCTGCAGGATTTCATTTAAAGCCTCCACTCCCATAACTCCCTTTTTCATAGGGGTCAGCACCTGTATATCCAGGGGAGAAGCTTCAACATACCTCGGTAGTTTATCCGTAACCAGCTGGACTATATTTTTGTACATCACATTTACATCATCCCTCTTCAGGAAATAAAAATCCTTGCTTTGGCTGTTATTGATTTCCACCATTTTCCCATCATGAATCCGGTGGGCATTCATAACAATATCGCTCTCCGCTGCCTGCCTGAAAATTTTATCCAGCATGACAACCGGATATACCCCGCTGTCAATCAGGTCCTTTAGTACGCATCCGGCTCCCACACTGGGAAGCTGATCCATATCGCCCACCAGAATCAGCCTTGTTCCCTGGGGAATCGCCGAAAGAAGAGCTTGGAACAGAAAAATATCCACCATGGACATTTCATCTACAATGATCACATCCGCATCCAGGGGATAATTCATATCCCTGCCAAATCCCCCTGTCTTTCCATCCTCTGCCGCCCCTGAGACCTCTAACAGGCGGTGAATCGTCCTCGCTTCCATCCCGCAGGCCTCGCTCATCCTTTTCGCTGCTCTTCCCGTAGGCGCCGCCAGTTCAATCTGCATCTGCTCTCTTTCAAAATAGCGCAGCATAATATGTATGGTAGTGGTTTTACCGGTTCCGGGACCGCCTGTCAGCACCAGTATCCCATGCCCGATGGCTTTTACCACCGCCTGTCTCTGCAGATCATCCAGAATAATTCCGCTTTCATCCTCAATTTTCTGGATTTTATCATAAATCAGGCTTTCTTCTTTTGAAAGATACCCCTCTCCTTCTTCAAAAAAGCGGATATCAAGTTCCCTTAACAGGGCTGCACACTGATTTTCCGCCCGGTAAGCAGCCGGACTGTATATATACACAGGGCCGTCCTTTTCCTCCTGACGCATGAAAACCTTGTGTTCCATGACCAGATTCGTCAGCTGCACTTCAATATCTTCTCCAGAAAGCCCTAAAAGGGCACATCCGTTTTCTATCAGCATTTCCTGTGGCATACAGGTATGTCCCATAGACAACGCCTGGGACAGGACATATAACAGGCCGCACCTGATACGGTATTCCGAATCCACCAGAATTCCCACGTTTTTTGCGATTTCATCCGCCCGCTTAAATCCCACTCCTTCAATGTCTTCAGCCATTTTGTAGGGATTGGTCCGCAGCATATCATAAAGCCCGTCGCCATATCTCTCATAAATCTTTACCGCCAGCTTGTCCGCAATCCCATATTCCTGCAAAAACAGCATTGCCCGGCGCATTTCTCTTTTTTCGTATACCTGTCCTGCGATTTCCCTGGCAATCCGTTCGCTGATTCCTTTAATCTGTACAAGCCTTTGAGGCTCCTCTTCAATAATCCGGAAGGTGTCTTCTCCAAATTTTTTTACTATTCTCTGAGCAAGCTTTTCACCCACCCCTTTAATGGCGCCTGAACCCAGATAGCGCTCAATACTCTTGCAATCGTCAGGAGGCAGAATTTCATAGCTGTCCATATGCAATTGTTCCCCGTAGCTGGGATGCTCCTGGTAAGTTCCTTCGATTCTGACCCGCTCTCCCGCTTCAATGCCCCGGAATGTTCCTGTAACGGTAACTTCACTTTTTTCGTCCGTTACCGTCATGACTGTATATCCGTTTCCGGGGTTTTGATAGATGATGTGGTCAACATAGCCACATATAACCGCTTTATCCATTTTATCTCCTTAGTGCTGGTTCAGTTGGGAAATTGCGGGACTCCGAGTCGGATGGGTGGCGGTAAAAGTAGTTACTGCTTATGGACACGTTCTCACTCCGTTAAAAACGCAGCGGTACTAAGGATTTTGCTTTCGCAAGCTCGGCAAAATCCAAGTGCCGGCGTTTTTAAAGGGTCCATTAGCAGTAACTACTTTTACCGCCACCCACCCGACTCGGAGTCCCGCAATTTCCTGCTTCACATTTATATAACATAAAAAAGGCTGCCTTACTGACAGCCCCAAATATTTTGTTTTATGTTGCCGGACGAAAGTGTCCGTATTAAAGGTTATAGTTTCTCTTCATCTGCTCATACAGCATCTGTGCAAGGCCGAGACTGTTCTGGTCTGTAGACTGGCTTGCAAGCTCTGTAAGGGTGGTTTCCTTGAAAAAGTTCACCAGCTGGGCAGTTGAACCTTCATCTTCGTCATCTTTGAAAATAGATACGGTCTTTTCCATCTCTTTAAAAACCTGTTCCAGGAAATAAGATTCAAATTCCTTGCAGGCTTCCATCAGTTCATCATCGGTTTTGCCCTCCATATCCGCGTTGGATAAATTGGAAATTTTATTTGCCGATGATGAAGCCTGGCTCATTATGCTGTTTGTATAGTTACTGATACCGCCTATATCCATTTCACGTTACCTCTTACCTTCTAAGCTGGTTGGCCTGACCCATCATATCGTCAGAAGCCTGAATTGCCTTAGAGTTCATCTCATATGCACGCTGTGCAACGATTAAATTTACCATTTCATCAACAACCTGTACGCCGGAACCTTCAAGATAACCCTGTACTACCTCACTTCTTCTGATTGCAAGGTTGGTGGTCGCCTCGTTAATTGCCTGGCCGCTGGCCGCTGTTACGGAATACAAACTGCTGCTGACTTTTTCCAGACCTGCAGGATTCTGAAACTGGAATAATCCAATCGTAACTCCTATAGGCTGGGGATTATTGCTTGCATCCGGATAACAAACCTCTCCGTCGGCACTGATCGTAACCTCGGAAGCCACATAATCTGCCGGAAGGCGGATAGGTCTACCGTTGGTATCCAATACCTGTAATCCTTCGGAGGTGGTCAGCTCCAATCCGTTATTGCCTATGGCCCAGTGAAAATTACCGTTTCTGGTATACTGCACACCGCCTCTGGGCGTCCTTACTGCGAAAAATCCCTCTCCGTCAATGGCAAAAGCGCTGGTACTGCTGGATTCAAAAAAAGGACCCTGCTTGAAAATGGAAGTAATGGAAGAATTTCTTACACCCAATCCCACCTGTGCGCTAATGGGCTTACGCTCACCGTTGGCAGTGGTAGTCTTAGTCTGCAGATTCTGATATAAGAGAGTCTTAAACTCCGCTACTTCTGTTTTATATCCCGTCGTATTTACATTGGAGAGATTATGTGCAATTGTATCCACATTTGTCTGCTGGGCAATCATTCCCGTTGCCGCACTCCAGAGAGATCTTACCATTTCCTACTCCTCCTATACATTACCAAGCTGATTAACTGTTTTATCTAAAATGTCGTCTATTGTCTGGATAACCTTCTGATTGCTTTCATAGGTCCTCGTCACACTGATCATCTCAACCATCTCGGAAACCACCTGTACATTAGATGCTTCCAGATAGCCTTCCACAATCTGGCCGGTGGCATTTCTAAATCTGTATCCTTCAACCGGCTGATAATAATTCTCACCGTAATGCTCAAGATAATTATAATCTTCAAAATCCTGCAATCCGATGGTAGCTACTTCGGTGCTGCTGGTGTAGATTCTTCCGTTTTCATCAATGGTAAGGTCGTTCATGGAATTTACGGGAACCCGCTGTCCGTTTACATCTACTACATATTCCCCGTTCTCCCTTACCAGATAACCGTCCGCACTGCGGCGGAAGGAGTTGTAATCGCTATAATTCTGAAGGTTAAGAGTAGCTAAAACCCTTCCCTCCTGAAAAATAGTGCCCTGCTCATCAATTCGGGCTGTTTTTAAAGGATCCAGACGGATTCTCCTGTCGTTTTTATCCAACACATAATCGCCGTCTTTGGTCACCAAATATCCATCCACATTTAATGTAAAAGAACCGTCTCTGGTATATTTTGTACTGGTCTGTCCTGATTTGCTCGTAAACTCAACTTTAAAAAAACCGCTTCCTGAAATCGCTACATCATATGTATTATCAGTGTTCCTGAATGCGCCTTGGCTATAGTCGGTATAATTTTCTCCGATTTTCACACCCAGATTCATGGTTCCGATTCTCTGGGATCTGACTCCCACCGTCCGGTCTTTAATCTTGTGTGCAAGCACCGCATTAAAAGCCTGGCTGGTAGAGCCTTCCTTCTTGTATCCTGTGGTGGCTGCATTGGCAAGATTATTAGCAATCACATCCATCTTGTTCTGTTGATTTATCATACCGGTATACGCGGTATATAATCCTTTTACCATGATATTCCTCCTGATAAACTACGGATTCTAAAAGTCGCCTTTGTAATCCGCCAGTATCTCTACATATTTACCCGTTCCGATTGCTACACAGGTCATAGGGTCTTCCGCAGTCATGGTATTGATGCCGGTCTTTGCTTCAATCAAGTCTTCCAGACCGCGTAAAAGGCTGCCGCCTCCGGTCAATACAATACCTCTGTCCGCAATATCTGCTGCCAATTCCGGCGGCGTCTGTTCTAAAACACCGTGAATTGTCTCGATAATCTGTGCTGTTGCTTCTTTCAAAGCCTCTTCTGTCTCTTCAGATGTAACCTTTACCGTTCTGGGAAGACCGGTTACCAGATTACGTCCTCTGACCTCCATAGTATCCACTTCTGGTCTTTTGAATGCGGTTCCGATTTT
>CAZZHJ010000060.1:0-11051 GCA_964653815.1 uncultured Lachnospiraceae bacterium | reverse complement strand
GACGATAGGGCGCTCCGTTCTCTGCGCTCTCAATCAGGCTCGCCTCCCGCCATGTCGCCGCGCTGTCACGTTCTGAGGAAGGATTCAGCTCCACAAGCGCCGTATCGGAACCATACAGTCGCGCATTCCGCTCCAAAAGCTCCGTGATTACCATGATATGGTACCTCCTTTTTGTATCTTCTAATTATTAATAACATAAGCAATTAAAACGGCATGAGCCACATAAGTACCCAGCTCATCCCTTACATCCGCCGTATATAGTGCCGTGGTACGTCCTTCCCTCAAACAGGAGGCCTCTGCAATCAGGCGCTTCCCTTTTGCGGGGGAAAGAAACGTAATGGAAACATTCTGACTAACTGTATTTTTCTCGGAATACCCATTGGCCGCTATGGCGCAGACAAAATCAGCCAGTGTAAAAACAGCGCCGCCCATTGGCACGTTATTCTCGTTCATATGCCGTTTTTCCAAAGTCATGGAGCATACCGCTTTTCCGGGCTCCGCAGAATCAATGACAATTCCCGTAGTGTCTGTGGCAAAATGATCGTTTTTAAAACGATTGCGAATCTTTTCTAAATCAGACATAAACAGACTCCTTTTTATATATAAATGTGATTTATTTACCGCGCATATCTATCATACCATAACGAATGCTCTATTTCTACCAAAGCAGACTATTTCCGACTATTCCCAAGTTATTTCCCCGCAGAAAAGTCCCATTCACTCAACAAACTCATAAATTATATTTCATATCAGAAGTTTGTTTAAGTGAACGGGACTTTATACATTTACTTCTTTGTTCATGGAAAGATATCTTACTCCGTCTGCCGCTTAATCAGCCACTACTTGAACATCCCCTTTAAAGTATCAGCAGCTTTAGATACATTATCCATAGTTACCTTTGCCTTTACACCATCAACAATTTTCATAACCATATCATCAGGCAGATCAACACCGATTATTTTCTCTACTACCTTTACAGGCTCTTTTTTAAACTCCTCTTTTGTCTTAGGATTTTTGGTAATCTCATCTACAATTTTAGTGATATGTGCTTTAATATCCATTACTTATTCCTCCGTAACCTTTGCTTCCGGTCTATTTTGCTTTATAGATTTTTGCAATTATAAAATACACCGATTTTTATTATGCGTTTATTTTATAATACATTTTAATAAAATTCAAGGAAATAGCAAATCATATATTATATATGGCGTTTTCTCAAATCAACGAAATCAATAATTCCTACAAAAATTCTCTAAAGAAGCATCTATTTTTCAAGGTATCTGGTGTATGAATGGGTAAAAAACATCTTACTTTCGTTGTATACAGTCCAATCATATTAGATGTTGTTGCCATGGTAGACGAAAAATATCTTTATCATAACACTAAAACTCCTTTATTTTTTAATATTATCAAAGTTATTAAAACCTTTTCATTGTTTAAATCTTCTTTTAACCCAACTTCAATTCCGTATATTTCTCTTTACTCCCAAATGCTTTTTCAACGGGATATTTCTCATTATTACATTTAATCTTTTCCTGAATAATTTCATCCATATCCAATCCACATACATCTGCCATCAAAATACAATAATTTAACACATCCGCTAATTCTTCCTTAATTCTATCTTTACGATCTACACATTCGATATCGGCCGCACTCCATTGAAATATTTCTAAGAGTTCTGCCGCTTCTAAATTTATTGAAATCGCTAAATCTTTTGGATTATGAAATTGTTTCCAATCCCTATCGTCTCTAAATTTTAATACTTGATTTATTGTTTCTTGTTTTATCACTGTAATCACTCCATCACATACTATTTGACAGCATCTAGCAATGCTTCACGTAGTTCTTTATCGCATGCGTAAATATATAAACCTTCAATACCGCGAGTCATTAACACACGCACTTCATGCTGAATTAATGTTTCACCAAACTGTTTCTTACTTCCATCTGACAATGTCCTGTTTCTCACTGCTTTTTCATGGCAGCTAGCTGTTGGATCAAATATTACCTCCCCATTACGATACTTTACTGAAGGTCCAAGAATTACACCCGCATAGTTCAAATCAAATCCTTGAATTGTAAATGTAGAACCCACTTCTTCAATCGTTTGTGGTTGTTCTGCCCAGGAAAGTACTCTGTTTGCTTTTTTCGCCTTTTTATCCAATTTTTGACTTAATTCTCTGTTCCATGGTTTATGCCACTTTCCAATTATCACTTCCCAATAATTTAAGACCCTAGATGTTGACGCAGAGTTTGAACTATATTGCCAATCATATGTCGCAATCAATCTTGACAATTTATGCTTATCATCGGATGCTTTTTCTTTTAAAGCCTTTTCTAATTCAAACGGACTTTCAAAAATTTTTATTTCATATCCTCCTGTATTATCTGATATCTTTGAAATTTGGCGCCTTTTTGTAAAATTGTCAATCCAGTCAACAATTTCTTTGGAAGCTCTTATACGAAGCTGATTCTTTAATTTAAAATAATTATTTTGCCCCTTTGCCTTTTCTCTATACTGTTCTAATATTTGAGCTTCCCAATATTGCTCTGTTGTAAGTACTTGATTCTCATCAAACATTACCACTGTAACTTTAGCCCGGTCAATAATATCTGCTAACTGATTTTTCCCTTTATAATATTGAGTCCTTTGTGTTAACAATAAATGAGCCTCATCAACAAATGCAACATCTATTGGCTCCTCTTTTGTATGTTGATTAATAAATCGTGCAGGCTTACATACAATCTCTCCATATTGTTCTATTAATCCCAGTTTTTGTGCAATTTGTTCATATACAGTAATCTGTTCATTATGGTTTACCATCATACAGCACTTTAATGATTTCATTCCTTGCTCTTCAGCACTAGCAAAAATTTCATAAAAAGCACTGCTGTTAAGAACCGTTTTTCCTGCTCCTGCTTCCCCTTCAACAAAAATCAGTTGATTATCACCTTGTACCTGTAGCGCTTCAAAAACTTTTTCAATAATACAGCTTTTTATTTCTTCCTGTTCTTTTGTCAATCTATGAAGCGGTGATGCCTTAAAAACAGCCGAATCTTTTATTGCACTCTCACTAGGAAATAAATCTTTATTGTCATTTCTTAGCTTTTTCCATATCATTTGAAAAATATCATCCATTTCACTATCTGGATAATATCTGCTTTGTGGATTATATCTCATATTATGTATTTTTTTTACACGCTCTACACTCATCATATAAAGCATTAACCTATTTTCGATATCTAATGTCATAGATTTATTAAAATGTTCATGACCGATGATATAAAGGGATCCATCCTGATTTAAAAGCTGATATGGCCATTTATTTTCATTCACTCCAGTTTTATAATGCTGCTTTGTCCTTTGAATAATATTGTTTGATTCTCCAATATAAACCTCATATTTTCCCGTATTTTCCCAATTATGAATGTAAACCGTTGGAAATTGTAATAAAACATCTCTTTCTTTATCAGATGCCTTTTCAATTAACAATTTATGAAAATCATCCAATCCCTGTATATTATCATCTATTTTTTTCACTATCGGTTTAATTGTAGTTCCCATTATTTTCATTCCTTATTATTCCTTATGTTATCAATATAACCCACTTTTTAACCTACTTATCCTTTGTTGCTTTGCCCATCTTCTAATCAATCCTTTGTTTTTCCTGATATTCTTTCTTCAAATCTTCTGCAAGGTAATCGTCGCTCATACAATGCATATCCGAAACACCATTCTTAACCAATTGATAAAGATCTGAATGATAAAAGAATGCCAGAGCATCATCAAGAGAAATTTCTGTCTGCTTCGCAAAAAGATTAACCACACGTGTATATTTCATTTGTAATAAAGTCGCATTAGCATTCATAACTGCTCGCTCCTTTCAAAATGCAAATATTTATCCATTACTTCTTGCGAACGAAAAGCAATTTGAAAATTGGGTTTCTCATAGCGAAGCCTCTTTATTGCTTCACTCTTATCAATCAGTCCTTCAAAAAAAAGCTCAACTGTATTAAATACCTTGTCATTGGCAACCCCTCCCATGACAATATCATAATCAGATGCATCTTCTTCACGGCGGCATTTTAGAATAAAGTCCAGCCATTCTTCTGAATAAGAATCAAATTTTAACACCTTACATTTTTCAAATACATCCTCATCCAAACTATAAATAGAAATAATTGCCGACTTTTTCTTATCTTTAAATTTCTTACACCATTTTTGTGCCTGTTCTAAAAGGGGTGTTGTATAAAAGCCCTGTCCAAAATCCACGTTTTTTCTGGAGTGTCCGATATCCGGTTTGAGTATTTCCATGTAAGAGCCATGATAAATTATCATACTGTCACACCCCTTTCCTTCATCACACCTAAAACATCATCTACAATATAGTCTTTACCTTGTGTATGAAGTATATCAAAACAGGGGACAATATAGTCGTTTAAAATATCGCTTTGAGCCAGTGCATCATACACTTTTTCCGCACTGATATTTAACCGAATTGCTACGTTTTCAATACAAAAAATGGCAAATTCCAATTCTTTGTCATTCTGAATAGAACTCATAACTCTGCCTCCTATATTTTTCAAATTTTCCTCATTATATTTTTATAAACTTCAAATATAGTATTCACATTATATCATGAATCTGCGATTCATGATCGTCATTCGCCGTTCGTCGAACATGCAAGCATGCTCTCCTCACTAACGCTCATTATATCACAAAGGAATATGTCAAGCGAACCTTCTGTCTATTTACCATTGCCAACATACTAATATTTTAATTAATCCTACATTCATCTATATCCTGCAGCACAAACATCTTGTCACTTTCCGTCAGAATATCTTTATATGACATGATAAATTCTTCCAATTTATCTGCTCTTATAACATCATAGGACAATTCTATGTTGTTTTTTACAAATAATTTTGTATTGCTAAGTACAAGCACCGGATGCACAACAACAGGACATGATTTAATTACATTTTCAAGATGTTCTTTTTCCTCCATCACCTGTTTTGTGGGAGATGTAAGTTCTCGGTTATTTTTATTCTTTCTTATTATCCATTTATCGCCGGAATCTATAAATAATGATGCTTTACTGGGTACACCGTCTGTCATTCCGAAAGCCTTTGTCTCAATTGCAAAAACACCGCTGCGACCAACAATGATATGGTCATATTCTTTTACAACATCACCTGTTTTAATAACAGGGCCGTTGATTACTGAATACTTATAGGCATCAAGTTCCTTAAGATAATCCCTAACTATTTGTTCTCCTTTATTGCCGACTTCCTTGCGCCTGTATTCTTCTTCTTCGTCTTTGTTATTTCTCAATTTACTATCTCTGGTTTCATATGCGGGCCTTAGACTTACCCCATTAACACCAATGGATATCAGAAATTTTCTAAACCACTCTTTTTGAGAACTTTTCAAATTTGGATTAGGCACTATAATATTAAAAAATATTCCTTTTAAATCCCCTTTCTCCTTTCCTAAGTAATCCTGATAAACAATCTGTCCCGATCTCCTACGTACATAGCCACCTTTATATTCTTGTAAAAATTGCATAAAGGCTATAAAATCTGCCTCTGAGCAATGTGGTTTCATCTTAAGTTTTTGCGTTTGAAACTCATCTGCAGAAACCCACTTATCTCTTTTAACATTGCTTTTCCTTGCAAGAATTACAACCGCATTTATTAAAACTATTGCTATTACGATTATCAGAAATTCAAATTCCACTTTTTTCCCTCTATCCTTTGTTTTTTATAATAAAGCCTCGTATTTAAACCATCCAAACCGGAACAATATAATTATCCCTGTCAATTGCCCCCAATTCAGGTTTCATGCAAATGACAGCACCTTTATCCCGGGGCACTGAAGCACGGTCCAACAATGTAAATACTTTTGTAAGTTCCGTCCCGGGATTAGAAGTCTTTTTTATTTCAATAGGATTTAGAACTCCATCATGCTCCAAAACAATATCAATTTCCTTGGCATCCTTGTCCCGATAATAATATATAAACGGTTCTTTTCCACAATTCAAATAAGTTTTTACAATTTCGGACACTACATAATTTTCCAGTATTGCCCCGTTCATGGCACCACACTCCAAAGTTTCCGCATTACTCCATTTAGTCAGATAACAAACCAAACCGGTATCATAAAAATAAAGCTTTGGTGTTTTTACAAGCCTCTTCAATAAATTATTGGAATATGGGTGCAGATAAAAAATAATTCCCAAAGTCTCCAGAATTCCAAGCCACGCTTTTGCCTGTACCTGATTAATATCAGCATCCTGTGCAATTTCTGCCACATTCAGCATCTGACTGCTTCTTGCAGCAACTGCCGTCATAAAACGGAGAAATTTTAAAGAATCTATTGTCTCCGACAATTCTCTTACATCCCGTTCAATATAAGTACTTAAATAACTGCTGTAAAAAATCTGGCTGTTACTGTATGCACCGCTGGCAATTGCCGGCATAGATCCTCTGAATATTCTCTCAAAAATCCCTTTGGCATCCGTTGGCTTCCGATGTTTCTTTCTAGCAGATAACGCCTGTAACTCAACTTGAAAAGGCTCCATACTTTCTCCGCATGCCTCTGCTTGCGATAAAGATGTCATGGAAAGAACTGCTACTCTCCCAGCAAGAGATTCCTGCACACCCTGCATCAGTTTAAACACTTGTGACCCCGTAAGCCAGAATGCGCCAGGGTCATGATGTTTATCCACATAAATTTTAATATAAGTAAATAACTCCGGTGCATACTGAACCTCATCTATCAAAACCGGCGGCTGATGCAACTGCAAAAAAAGTTCCGGATCATTTTTAGCCATTGCTCTTTCATTCAAATCATCCAGAGATACATAACTGCGCCCTGTGCCGTCCATTAATTTTTGAAGCATAGTCGTTTTACCGACCTGCCTCGGTCCGATAACAAGTACAATCGGATATTCTTTCGTTACTTCTTTAACTACTGCTTCCAGACTTCTTGATATATAATTCATGTACCTTCTCCTTCGGCTAATTTTAAATCTAATTATATTTTAGCCGAAATTCGTTGTTTATACAAGTACTATATAATATTAATGCCACGCAACTTCTTTCCATTCTGCTGTTCTTAAATCTTTTTGCATAGCATAGTAACGAGTTTCTTCAACTTCGCCTATGTTCCCCAGTTCATTTTCTATGCTTGCCGCATATGAACATGAAACATTTTCCGCATTAATGAAGACCATAGTATTTTTAAATTCTTTTCCCTCTCCACCATTCTAAAAGTTGTATTCCTGCATCAGTAATCTGAATATAACACTCCTTATATTCTCCATTATCAGAATCCTTTTCATACCATTCATAAAAATCTTTTCTCAAAGGTATAGTACGAATGTTTTTATATTTTCTGAATTCTGCTGGAACATCTTCTCTTGGTTGGTTATTATATTTCCATAGATTTTCTGGACTTTTAAATCCGCTATTATTAATATTATCATCCGTCCAGTGAATCTCTTTTTTCTCCAATACGGATAATAAAGAAATTGTTTCGACCATTCTAATGTTTATATACAAATTCTCACTTAAGTCATTAGCCTCAAATTCATCAAAAAATGTTTTATATCCCTCATCAATATAATGACAAATAGACGCTTTATCCAAACTACACAAATCAAATTCCTTATCCGAATTATCAGATAATTGCTTTTTCAAAAAACTTTCCTGAACATATCTAAGAACAAATTCCAATTCCTCTGCTAGCTTCAATACATGGATACTTCCTCCCATTTTTTCAATGCTTAGAGGGGACAATTTACTCAAATCAATTTCTTCATAATCAGAATACTTCCTTTCCATAGTAATTGCTCCCACAATGCACAACTGTCCGAATAACTCCTGCTGCTCCAAATTAAGATGCAGTTTTCTTACAATTTCATTTGTACCCTCGTCAAAAAGAAAATCCGGCCAATTGTAAACTGTTCTCTCCTCTTTCTGCCTACAAATTTTAAGCATATGTATAATATTTCCTTTTGACACATGATATGCCTCTGATATCTTGGATATTTTCTCTTCCTCGGGAATATAGGCATCCTTTTCCCAATCTTGTATTGCATTTCGAGATACCCCTATTTCTCCTGCTGCTTCCATCTGTGTTAATTTAGCCTCTTTCCTAATTTTCTGCAAATAATTTCCAAATGAATCCATTTTTTCACCCCCATAAAAACATATTATCAAATAAATCCCATATTTTAAACCAAGTTATTCTAGGCATTTTTGCAAATTATACTAGGCATTTTCACAATGAAATATAAGAAGCAGGGAAATACCGACAATTTCAGTATTTCCCCGCTTCTTATATATTGTAACTTTATTTTTATTAAATTAGCATCCATTCTTTACTTCACGCACATCTCTTAATATCTTATAAGAAATGCCTTCAAAGGAATCTTATACCCTCCCATACATACGAGACCGACCCTCAGTCTGTCAAACAAATAAACCCGGGGCGAATGGTAAAATAATTCTTCGTTTTCATCCGTAATAACTTCTTGGTAAATTTTTGAGAAATCTGACGTATTATAAATAGTCAACACAGCCTGACTGCCTTCTATATCAGTTACGGCAAAGGTTTCTCCCAAGTCTGAAAAAACCGGTCCACCTATGGTATATCCTCCTTCAATATCAGTACTATACTTCTCTTCTTTCGTAACAGTATCCACATAACCCATTTTCTTTTCAAAGGTAAGACTGTCTTCTCCAAGTAACAGTCTTCCGTTTTTGTAAGCTACTGCAATCCCTGCATCCTTTTCACAAATGTGATTCTCAAATCCTGTTCCATCCAGATTAATACATCCCCAGGATTCAAAAGTGATATTTCCCTTATCAGTTCCTCCAGTAAATACCAGCCGCTCATTTTCCTCGTCAAAAAACAGGATATCGACTGCCAGTAAATTCAAAACTTTTTCTCTGGAATCGGAAAAATCAAGCAGCTGTCTTCGGGTTTTGTTTTTACAGTCATAGATACAAAGACCATCCCAGAGATTGAAGTAAGCCAGCATGGATGCGTCAGGAGATACAGCCCATACAGTTGCATCGGGATATTCCACAATATCATTTAATACTAGACAACTTTTTTCCTGTAAAGAACTATCATAAAAAACTGCCAGCGTGGCATCAGTCACTACTTCTGCTACAAATGATTCATCATCCCGGACATTATTTTGTTTTTCCTCATCTTCAAGACTTCCTATCATACAAAACCCTTCTTTGCAAGGATAAATATTCGCCATGAACCATTGCTCCGTTTTTCCCTCCGCTATGATTTCTCCCCCGGCTATATCATAAAGATACAGAGTGTCCTTTTTTAGGGCTATCAATGTTTCATTTTCTCCAATCCACAACTCCATATCAAAACCGTCAAACAAGTCCTCATTTAACTCTGCCACCTCCGGCAATTCCTGCGCTAAATTGTCAGATGACTCACCGGAATCCGGCACAACCGACATAATTTCAGCATTGGCAGCTCCCACATTCAGTTCTGTTTCTTTAGTGGGTATATCAGACTCCATAGTTTCTGTCTTGGCGGGCTGCATATTGCAGCCCGCCAGCATACATCCCATAATTAAAATTCCCACAGATTTCCAACAATTTACTTTCTTCATT
The DNA here is from genome assembly GCA_964653815.1 of uncultured Lachnospiraceae bacterium. Classification (GTDB taxonomy): domain Bacteria; phylum Bacillota; class Clostridia; order Lachnospirales; family Lachnospiraceae; genus UBA2882. The sequence continues at coordinate 1,394 of CAZZHJ010000060.1, read as the reverse complement.
TCCCGATTTCCTTTCCTGCTTTTGTCCTACAGCCACGGTATATTTAATTCCTTTTTGGCGTTCTGCAGCCAGTCGGGGTTAATGGTTCCACCTACTTCCCCTCCTACAAAGGAGCCTCCTATCCATTCATTATCCGCAACCTGTAAAAATTCAGCATAGCCAAAGCTTTCAGGTTTGCCGCCGATAATAATGTAATGGGTTATGGAATCTGCGTCGCAATAAACATAGGTATAAGCGCTCGTATCGGAAATTTCCTCCGTAATATCAAGATTTTCTCCATTGACAGTTAAATATAAACGCCCGTCTATATATTCTGCAGGCGCGGTTGCTCCTTCCAGATTTATCTCTGCCTCAACAGTGGTATTGCCCTCTTCATCTACTGTTTTTGTAAACACGGTTCCATTGAAAGCCACGAACCGGCTGATAAGTCCATTTCCCGTATAGGCATATACAACTCCGTCTGTCAGCAGTAACGCCATTGCTATTGCCGCTGCTGCTACAACGGCTCGTGGCACTTTACGGATTTTTCCTCCTTGAGATATATTTCCCTTTCTTTGTTCCATAGCTTTTTCAATATCCAAAATGCATGTTTCCGGCATTTCTACCTGATCAAAAACTTCTTTTAATTCTTTTTGCATAAGTCAGACCTCCTTTAATTCTTCTTTCAAAATCTGCCGTGCTCTTGACAGCCTTGTTGTAACTGCGGAATCCTTAATTTTTAAAAGCTTTGCAATTTCTTTTGTAGAATACTCCTCACAGTAATAGAGATAGATTACCGCTCTATAACCCGGCTTTAATTTCATAACAGCGGCCCAGATATCCTCCTGTTCCGGTTTCTCAAAAGAGATTGTTTCCTCCCCCAGAGGTTCCGTTTTTCTCCACCGGGCAGAGCGCAAAAGACTTTTACACTGATTTGCCGTTACCTGTAGAAGCCATGCCTTTTCTTTACCCGGCGTAATGGATTTTTGTTCCATCAGCTTTAAGAAAACCGTCTGGCATACATCCTCCGCCTCCTGTATGGAATGGGTATAGCTTACCGCCAGGCGATAGACATCATTTCTATATTTTTGAAACAGCTCCATAACATCTGTCATCTTCGCACCTCTTTCCTGCTCTTTTTTGAGATCTCACTTATAAGACGCATTGGCCCCCTCTTTTGTCACATTTTTAATTTAAAATCTACAAACTGATATTTGCATTAATACAATTGCATCACTGATTGCATATAAAAAGAAAACCGGCCTCTTTTATAAAGTCCGGTTTCCATCTCTCTTTTGCATTGACAAGGGCAGCTCCAAACCGCTTTCTTCCAACAACTTCTGGTCTGTCAGAATCTTTGCAGTTTCCCCCTCATAAATCAATTTTCCTTTTTCAATTAAAATCGTTTTTTCACA
>CAZZHJ010000059.1:0-11058 GCA_964653815.1 uncultured Lachnospiraceae bacterium | reverse complement strand
CAATATCCACAAGAGGATATGAACGCACTACACGGTCACCGATTTTCAGATACTTGACGCCTTTTATGAAAGAGCGCTGCCTTATTTAAAAGAAGCCATCTGCAAGGATCTTGATTTAAAAAAGATCGGAGAAATGGTTAAGACAAGAATCGAAATATTCCCTGATATTCCGGATTTGATAGATTTCTTTGAGGAACTGCCGGAATATGATACGGCTATGTATACTCATAAGAAAATGAAAACCAACAGTGAAACCTCCCTTGCTGTATTAAAGGAGGTACTGCCTCTTCTTGAAAAGCAGGAGGATTACTCCAATGATGCCCTGTATGAGATGCTGTGTGGTTTTGTGGGGGAAAAGGGCTATAAAAACGGATATGTGCTCTGGCCCATCCGTACTGCGGTTTCCGGCAGGCAGATGACACCTGCGGGGGCTACAGAGATCATGGAGATTCTCGGAAAAGAGGAATCTTTAAAAAGAATACAAAAAGGAATCGAACTGCTGGAAAATGCCTGAACAACACAGCATTTCCCGCTCTGATGAAGGGCAGAGCAAAGCGATTCATCACGGAGACGGTCCCATGCTTGTCTTAGCGGGACCGGGTTCCGGTAAAACCCATGTCATCACACATCGTATCAGGTATCTCATCTCAGAGTGCCATATTCCACCCAATGAAATTTTAGTCATTACCTTTACCAAAGCCGCCGCATTGGAAATGCAGGCAAGGGCAAACTCTCTGATCAGACAAAGTTCTTATGTACAATTCGGAACCTTTCATTCGGTTTTTTACCAGATTCTGAAAAAATCACAAAACCATTGCAAATTTACCCTTGTTTCCGATAACGAGAGGTATAGATTTATAAAAGAAGTACTGGAAAGCATCGGGGGCAAAGAAGAAAATCCGGAAATGCAGGTGGACCGGTATATCAAAGCAATCAGCCAAATTAAAAACAGATTACCCGGAAATGAGAATATGAATAGCAGTCCCAAAGCAGAGACGGAAAATCTGGAAAAAATTCTGCGTATTTATAATGAGTGGCTTAAGGAAACGCAGAAACTGGATTTTGATGATATGCTGAGGCTGTGCTATTTTTACCTGCGAGACAATCCGGCGGAAAGAGAAAAATGGCAGAAACGATTTGCCCATATTCTTATTGATGAATTTCAGGATATTAATCCATTGCAATATGAAACAATTAAGCTGTTGTTAGGAAACTACAATCTCTTTGTGGTAGGGGATGATGACCAGGCAATTTACGGATTCCGGGGATCAGACCCTTTTATGATGAAGCAGTTTGAGAAGGAATTTGAGGCAGAGGTTGTCAGATTGTCCGTCAATTACCGCTGCAGCGGCAGAATAACGGAGGCGGCAGGAAGGTTTATCAGTCACAACCGGAATCGTTTTCCCAAGGAGATTGTCCCATTCAAAGAACCGGGAGAGGAAATCTGTATCGAAGAGCCGGCTGACAGGCAGGCGGAATTTAAATATATAGAAGAAAAAATCAGAAGCTATCAGAAAGAGCATCCGGATAAAACCCAGGCGGTGCTTGCAAGGACAAACGGAATTCTGGAAAGCTATATGCAGTTGGCGGGAAAAGAAAGGAATCCCATATGGGAGGATATGTCCGCCTATCTGTCCTTTATAAACTACGGCAGAAAACGGGAGGATTTTCTGAAAATCATGAATAAGCCCATGCGCTATATCAGCAGGAATGCACTTGTGGAACCGGTAGTGAATTTTAAAAAGGTCATAAACAGGCTGGCAGATAAGCCATGGATACAGAGAAGAGTGATAGAATTGGAAAGACAGATAGAATTTGCGGCAAAGCTGGACTTAAGAGGGCAACTGTATTATATCTGGAAGGCATTGGGATATGGGCAATATGCAAAAGAATGTAGTAGTAATTATCCGGACAAAATAAAAGAAAATGCATACTGGTTTAAAAATCTTTTATCAGTGGCAGAGGGCTGTAAGGACTCTTTGGAGCTGTGGACTGTTATGGAAAAAAGCAGGACGGAAGGAGAAGCGGAGAAAAAGGTAGAAGAACCGGCGAGAAAGCAGGTAAAAGAACAGATGGGAAAAATACATATGCTGACCTATCACGGCGCAAAAGGTCTGGAATTTGACAGGGTTTATCTACCAGATCTGAATTATGGAAGAGTTCCTCACGGAAGAATGCTGACAAAGGAAGAACTAGAGGAAGAACGGAGAATGTTTTATGTGGCCATGACAAGAGCAAAGGAGAGCCTTGTGCTGCTTCATATAAAAAGTCAGGCGGGCTCTCCGTTTCTCTTGGAAATATAAACATTTATTCTTCTTGCTCAGAATCGTCTAAATCAACCAATTCGTCAAATTCGCAGCTGTCTAAGTATTCGTCAAATGCTTCTTCTACTTTTTCAAACTCGGCATCATCTTCGATATAGGAGAGGACGGGCTCTTTGTTGGGATCGGACATATCCTCTTTATATCCGTAAAACCATACATTGCCATCACTGTTTTCACCATTTTCGTCTAAAGGCATTAATGCGATATAATCTTTGGATTCCACGGTAAAAATGGTAATAACGGCACAGGTAACACTTTTGCCGCCGTCCAGTTCCAGCGTAACAGTCATTTCCTCGCCTTGAATTTCTTGAATTTCCTTTTCTTTTCCCATACTTATGCAGGACACTTGTCCTTTCCTTTCTCATTTTTAACATATAAAAGATTTCTGATTTGCTAACCATTGTAGCACGATTTGCTAAAAAAGTATAGAAAGGATGTACAGATTTTGACTTTTATTAGAAAAGATTGACAACATAGGAGATAATTCCTAAAATAGAATAAAGATGTAGTTTGAAAGGAGGAAGCATTATGCAGATGTCATTTGAAGAGAGCATGGAAAGAGCAAAAGTGATTTTGGATTCTGCAAATCAGATAGTTGCATTGCTGGGCGTAGGCGTTGTTATGGAATGTGGAGCCTTAAATTATTTGAATAATGAAGTGATCTACAGGATAGAAGATACATATCACAGAAGCCCTGATGAGATTATGTCTTCAGGATTTTACAGCGCCAGGACAGAGCGCTTCTTTCAATACTACAAGGAAGAGTATCTATCAGACAAATGTAGGCCTAACGAGACCTTTAAAGCATTAAAGCAGCTGGATGGTGAGGGAAGGCTGTTGGCTTGTATTACAACCAATACCCACGGTCTGGAGAAGGAAGTGGGAATACATAATGTGATTGAATTGTACGGTAGCCGCAATGCAAACTGGTGCACAAAGTGCGGCAAGCGTTTTTCGGCAGAACATATCGTAAATGCCAGGGGCGTTCCGGTCTGTGATGAATGTTATAGCCCTATTAGGCCGGGAATCCGTTTATATGGCGAGATGATCCGTAATGATGTTATGACAGAAGCGGCAAATGCCTGTCAGGAAGCGGATGCGCTGATTGTTCTTGGGACTAATTTTTATGATTCCATGGTGCGTTTTGCAATTAACCATTATCGTGGTGATAAGCTGATTCTTATCAGCAAACATGAGCATTTCAGGGATAAAAGCGCTGATGTTATCATACATGAAGAGGTAAAGGATGTTTTACCCAAACTGATAAAATAAAGAATAGGCGGGGCTTCTTGTTTTGGTGGGTATATGGTATCGGCGGAGGCAATTGCTTTTCTTTCCGACAAAATTGTGTTATACTATAATAACGTGTAGTAACTGCCAGACAGGAGAAAAGAATGAACAACAGCAACATGAGTGATAAAATAAAAGTAAGTAAAGGCCGTTTGTACCAGATGGGACTTCATAAGGTGCAGAATGGCCTTTCAATTGTCAGTGATATAACAGGAAAACGTAACAGCGGTATTATCATATATCCTCAGGGCGGAAAGGGCATCAAGATTCCCTTTGAAAAACGGTTCCAGAGAGGAGATTTGTTTTGCATTATGCTGGAAGATTTTCCGTTTTCGGACTTTTCTTATACCTTTTACAGGGATGATGAACCTGTAATGGATCCTTATGCACGGCTGGTTGCGACTTCAAGAAGCTTTGGCGATTCCAGACAGAAAAACAAGGTGCCCAAATGCATTTTTAAGGATATGGAATATGATTGGGAACAGGATGAAACATTGGAAATTTCCCTGCATGATTCCATTTTGTATAAGCTTCATGTCAGAGGCTTTACAAAGCATGCTTCGTCAGGAGTAAATGCAAAAGGAACTTTTGGGGGCATAGTGGAAAAGATCCCGTATTTAAAGGATTTGGGCATTACGGCAATTGAAGCTATGCCGATTTTTGAATTTGAGGATGTTATCTACAATCCTGCTTATTCCAAGATGAATCCTGCGGTGGTTCCTTTTATGGATGAAGATAGTAAAACATGGGAATCTAAGGTAAATTACTGGGGATATGCAAAAGGGGCATATATGGCGCCTAAAAAGGCATATTCTTATACAGGAAAGCCCGATATTGAGTGCAAAGATATGATTAAAGAACTGCACAAAAACGGGATTGAATTTATTGCGGAGTTTTTTTTCCCGCAGGATACCAGACCGGGCTTCATATTGGATGTCTGCCGTTACTGGGCGGACTGTTATCATGTAGACGGATTTAAGCTGATGGGCAGCAATATTCCGGTTACATTGCTTGTTACGGACCCTTATTTGAAAAAGACAAAGCTGATATTTGAATCCGTAAATGCCGAGGAATTGAAAAGCGTATTGGAAAAAGAGCCTTCTTTTAAAAATGCTGCGGTGGTATCCCAGGGCTTTATGTATGATGCCAGAAAGTTTTTAAAGGGAGATGAGGATATGCTGACGGCATCGGCAGGGCATTTCCGTCATAATCCGGATTTTTACGGGGTTATCAATGAGATAACTTCCTATCAGGGCTTTACGTTGGCGGATCTGGTGTCTTATGATAGAAAGCATAATGAAGGCAACGGAGAAAATAACAGGGACGGCAATGATTATAATTACAGCTGGAACTGTGGGACGGAAGGAAAAAGCCGGAAGAAATCCATAACGGATTTGAGAATGCGGCAGAGCAAGAATGCGCTTATGATGTTGTTCTTGGCGCAGGGAACGCCGGTGCTTTTAGCAGGAGATGAATTCGGCAATTCTGCAGAAGGGAATAACAATCCCTATTGCCAGGATAATAAAGTAAGCTGGCTGAACTGGAAGGAAAGTACAGGAAAGAAAAAGCTTCATGACTTTGTAAAGGAGCTGATTACATTCCGTAAAAACCATCCTGTTTTGCATATGGAAAGAAAGCTGAGACAGATGGATTATATAACCTGTGGATATCCTGACCTTTCATATCACGGGGATCAGGCGTGGTATCCCCAGTTTGAAAATTATAACCGGCATATGGGAATCATGTATTGTGGAAAGTATGCAAAGATTAGCAGGACAAAAGAGGATGCATTTATTTATGTAGCATATAATTCCCATTGGATGGAGCATCGTTTTGCACTGCCTAAGCTGCCCAAAGGAATAGAATGGAAAACCGCTTTGACTTCCGATGAACGGTATGTGGCAGAAGTGTTTGAAAAAGAGGATGCTTCCCTTGCGAAGGATGAAGTCCAGAGAGAACAATATATAGCCGGGATCAAACCAAGGACAATTATGGTTTTAGTAGGAGAGGAAAAACATGCGAAAAGGAATCGCACATCTTAAGACAATTCTTTATCATAAGTATCTGGTTATGCAGGGGTGTTTCCGGGTAGGTCTGTATTATCAGGGGATTATGCATGATTTATCCAAATTTTCCCCCACGGAATTTATGGTGGGTGTCAGATACTTTCAGGGAAACAGGAGCCCAAATAATGCGGAGAGGGAAGATATTGGGTATTCTTCGGCATGGCTTCACCATAAGGGAAGGAATAAACACCATTTTGAATATTGGATTGATTACAGTGCGGTGGAGATAAAGGGAGGCATGGCGCCTGCCCCTATGCCAGTAAGATATGTGATAGAAATGTTTATGGACAGAGTGGCGGCTTCCAAGGTATATGAAAAAGAGAATTATACGGATAAAAAGCCTTTGGAATATTTTATGCGCGGCAAGGACTGCGCCATGCACCCGAAGACTAAGAGGCAGTTGATGACTCTGCTCAGAATGCTGGCAAGGGATGGAGAGGAACAAACATTTTCTTATATCAGACACAGTATTTTGAGGAAATAGTTATAAGGATTCACACTTTATACTTTTATGCATAGTTTAACAGTATAAAGGAGTGAAAAATATGAATTGTTTATGGTTAATCTTACTTCTGGCATGCTGCGGTGGACAGAACTTCGGTCTTGGAAATGACGGATGCGGCTGTGGCCAGTCAAGAGGCGGAAACGGCAGAAGAGATAATGACTGCGGACGCAGGGGACAGGATGATGACTGTGGCTGTGACGGTTCCAGAAGAAGAGGCGTATCTTCCATGCCTTCCTTCGGAAGAAACTCCGACAGCGATACCTGCGGCTGTGAGCAGGAAGATTAAATCTTCCGGTCAGGGCGACTAACTGAATAGGAAACGGATAAATACATCCTGCTTTTGCATATACAAAAACAGGGTGTATTTTTGTGGAAAATGAATGCAAATCCCTTAACAATCAGCCACAATTATGATATGATTAATGGACGGCTTTGTAATTTATTTTAAAGAATGGAGCGCAGGCATATGAAGAAAGAACGATATGTGGCTTATGTTTCAACCTATACCATGAACGACAATCATGGTATTACGATTTATGATGTGGATATGAAAAACGGCAGATTTGAAGAGAAAGCACAGGTGGAGATTACCAATTCTTCCTATCTGACCATTACCCATAACAAAAAATACTTATATTCTATTACGGATTTTGGCGTGGAATCTTATGCTATACAAAAGGATGGCAGCCTGAATCTGATTAATCACGGTTCCATCAACGGTATGAGGGGCTGTTATTTGTCCACGGACTATGAAGACCAGTACTTATTTGTTTCAGGATATCATGATGGGAAGATTACGGTACTGAGGCTGCAGGAGGATGGCGGTATCGGTGAGATTACCGAAGAGATTTACCACAAGGGAATGGGAAGTATTGCGGAGCGGAATTTCAGACCCCATGTCAGCTGTGTGAAAATGACAAGGGATAACAAATATCTGATGGCAGCTGATTTGGGAATGGACCATACCAATATTTACAGGTTTGACCATGCTACGGGTAAGTTAAAGCTGGTAGATGTGCTCAGAAGCGAGCAGGAGTCAGCGCCCAGACATATTAAGATGACAAAGGACGGTAAATACGTTTATATTGTACATGAGATCAAGAACTATATTGATGTCTATACCTATGAGGAAATAAACGGTAATCCTGAGTTTACCAAGATTGCCAATTACCCCACCTTAAACGATTACCATGCGGGAGGTTCCGCTGCCAGCGCACTTAATTTTTCCGAGGATGAGAATTATCTTGTCAGCAGTACTGCAGGAGATAACAGCGTGGTGCTCTTTAAGATCAATCATAAAAACGGGGAATTAAAGAAATTGTTCTGTCTGCCCATCAGCGGGGAATATCCCAAGGATGCGGCTATGTTTCCCGACAATAAGCATCTGGTATCCCTGAATCACGAGTCCAATACGCTTACATTCTTCAATGTGGATACCACAAAAGGATTGCTTGTCATGAATGGAAAGGAATTGAAGATAGACAGTCCTAACTGTATCATTTTCCACAAGCTGGAAGAGTAAGGATTTTATAGAAAGAAATAAAAAGATATAATAAACGGAAATAATAAACAGAAATAAAAGAAATGCCGTAAAATAACGAGAATCAGTTATTTTACGGCATTCTTTGATTATTATGAACGAAAGTTACGAATTACATAACAGACAAAGGAATCAGTCTTCTTTTGTATAAATTTTGCTAAGGTATTCCATGCGTGAACCCATGTTGTCCAGCATCAGGTCCAACAGAGTAAGGGCAGCCATGGATTCTACCACTACAACAGCCCTCGGTACGATAATGGGGTCATGCCGCCCCTTGATATTGATGGAAATTTCCTCGCCTGACTGATTAACGGTCTGCTGTGTCTTATAAATGGACGGAGTCGGTTTTACATAAGCTCTTAGCACAATGGTGTCACCGTCGCTTATTCCTCCCAGGATGCCGCCTGCATGATTGGTTTTCTTAGTGATTTTCCCGTCTTTGGAAATAAAGGCATCGTTATTATCGCTTCCGAGATGGGAAGAAACTTCTGTTCCGTCGCCGATTTCAAATGCTTTGACAGCTCCCACAGACATAACTGCATGGGCGAGCCTTGCGTCAAGCTTATCAAATACGGGTTCACCGATTCCTGCAGGGACATTGTTTATAATGCATTCGATGACGCCGCCTGCCGAATCCGTTTCTGACATGCATTGTTCTAAGAATGCCTCGGCCTTTGCAGCAGCAGTGGCATCAGGCATTGCTGTAGGCGTGGTGGTTATAAGAGAAGCGTCAAAATTTGCATAATCAATAGAAATAGAACCGATGGATTTGGCATAAGCGCAGACTTCTATACCCAGTTCTTTTAAAATCTTCAGGGCAATGGCACCGCCTGCAACTCTGCCGATTGTTTCCCTTCCCGATGAGCGTCCGCCGCCCCGGTAATCCCGAAAACCGTATTTGGCATCAAAGGTAAAATCAGCGTGTCCGGGACGGTAGTAAGATGCGATTTCGCTGTAATCACCGGAACGCTGGGAAGTATTGCGTACCAAAAGGGCAATGGGAGTTCCCGTTGTTCTATTTTCGAAAATACCGGAAAGGATTTCAACGGTATCGCTTTCTGCACGTTTTGTGGCATATCTGGAATTGCCGGGTTTTCTCCGATCAAGGTAGATTTGGATGTCTTCGGCGTTGAGGGGAAGTCCGGCAGGTACGCCGTCAACGACGACGCCGATTCCTTCACCGTGGGATTCGCCAAAGGTCTGTATGGTAAAATGTTTTCCGAATAATGAGCCTGCCATATTGTTTGTTACCTCGCATTCTGTTGCTTTTGTTTACGTTAGTATTATATAGGATTTTCAGGGAGGACGCAAGGAGGGAGGGGCTGTTATCCCCTGGGGGTTGGACGGGCTGTAAGAAAAATTGCTCATTAAAAGTAATGATTCAAAAAACAGGAAACCTTCCCCGCCCCAAAGCAATACCCCCGCCAATTCCGAGTCTTTCTCCACTCCAAAGGGCTTAAGTTTATTTAGAGGTATAAGATTTTTATAAAAGGTATTCATCAAAGCTTTTAACCCTATATTAGAAAATTATAGATTTTTGCAGAAATAGGAATGAGGGGAAATGTGGCAAGGGAGAAAGGATAGATGCGTAAGCAAATGTGATTATCAGCAAGACTTATAATATTTTAGGTCTATTAGCTTCTAGTACAGACGCTTTAGGTAACACAATCAGTTATGAATATGATAAAATGGGTGATATAGTGAGGATGGCAGATTACTATCTTAATAAACTGGAAGAATATGAAGACTGAAGATAACCCGTATCCACAGTAGGGAGGATAATTATGATAGAATGTCCTAGATGTAATGGTCAAGGTTACATATACAAAGGAAAAATAAAGCAGAATATTACATTATATATATGTGATGAATGTGACGCTTGCTGGGAGGTAAATGATGAAATTCGTTATGATAATTTTTGCGACTTGACTACTTATTTGATGCAAAAGGGAATAACGTATAATCAAGAAGAAATAGAAGACTTGGGATATCTTTAATGCATACGAAACAACTAAAGTATATTATAATGCAACAGAATTTAATTTTTATCATCCAGAGGTAATAAAGAAAAATCCAAGAGTGTTTAATAATACATGGTTTAAATTTTGAGGAATAGAAAGGAATTAAATATGTTACTATTTGAAAGTGATAATGAATATAAGAAAGTATGTATATGGAAAGATGAAATTCCATTTAAGTATGATGGACAGAGTACTATGCATTTGAGCATAGTGGCTGGTAATATTAATTGGCATGTTGGAACAATTTGTATTGAGGTAAAACTGAATCCTCGCCATATTAGTAATTATGCGATGATATGTATGAAATATACAGATAATCAAAAAAATAAAACAGATATAATTATTAATTTTGGAAGAGAAACTCTCTCATTTAAATCGCAAGTGTTACCATTTAATAAAGCAGTGTGTATAGGATTGGATAAAGAATTTGCAGATGCAATAGATGAGTTTTTTAAAGAATATCCTCAAGAAAAGTTACCTAGTGGTACTATAGAAATATTAAGTGGAGGATATGATGAGGTTGGTTCAAGTAATGTGTCCTTTAAAAGAGCTATGGAGCTGCTAGTATTTGTATTCCAAAATATTGATGACTTAAGCGATAGTGAATTGAAATGTGAGTTATTAAAAAGATGCCATTAGAATTATTCAAGAGGATATTCCAATAATATTATGATTGTTTTTCCTAAAAGAATAGGAGGAATTAGATGATTTGTCCATATTGTAATCAAGGTAGAATTATTAAAACAAAAATTAAAAGAAATAATAAAGAGATTCATATATGTGAAGAGTGTGATACTGTTTGGAGAGGCGAAATTAATTTAGTGGAAGGACAAGGTTTTGATGATTTTATGAGGGATGAGGGATGTGAGGCAGATTGGAGTGAGTTAATAATATAAAACTATGAACATATTTTTGGAATCTTGACTCCACAAACTTTTTCAAAATTTAATTTTATAGAATAATGATAGTCAGTACCGTTAATAGCCTATTATGAGCCGAGTGCCAAACATAATTCGATTCAGGCAGGAGAAGTATAATACAAGATGCAAAGACAGGACAAGCGGTATTGGATACAGCAGAGGGATTAACTATGAAGTGTTTTGGAAAAAAACAAAAGTTAGCAATAGAATATGAAATTATGAATGAAGTAGCTTGTTTTGAATTTTGGGTAGACAATAGGCCATTGTGTTGTTTTTTAAAAGATGGTAAAAGACAACAATATCAACTGACAAAATGGGAATTGTCACAAATTGTTGTGTGGCTGATTGAAAATGAGCAATATATTTTAAATGAAATAGAATTTCCGTTACAA
>CAZZHJ010000058.1:0-11170 GCA_964653815.1 uncultured Lachnospiraceae bacterium | reverse complement strand
GAAGAAAGAATTGCTTCAAATCTAGACTGTGCTGCATCTGTTGCCCAGTTAGCTGTTGCAACGTCTGCTTTTTCAACCTGTCCGGATTTAACAACTAATTTACCCTCATCAATGTAAGGTCTTAATACATCCATAGCGCCGCCATAGAAGAAGTTTACGTTGTTGTCACCAGGGTCACCTGTTACGATTTCCATATTGAAGGGACCTGCTGCATTCTTGAGGTCTAACTCCTGCTCAATGAATTCACCCTGTTTCTGTCCTACCAGATAGTTATCAAATGTTGCATAATAGGTAACTGCATCAGAGTTCATGATCAGACGGTCATAAGCAATAACATCGATACCTTTCTCTTTAGCCTGAGCTAATACTGTTCCTAAGGAATCACCTTCGATAGATGCGATAACTAACAATTTGCAATCGTTAGCGATCATGTTCTCAATCTGGGAAACCTGTGTAGGTACATCGTTGCTTGCGAACTGAAGGTCTACAGTATATCCTGCTGCTTCCAGCTCTTTCTTCATGTTCTCGCCATCCTGGTTCCAACGCTGTAAATCTTTAGTAGGCATTGATACACCGATTAATTGTCCGCCGCCTTCACTTGTAGTAGCTGCAGGCTTACTGCCACATCCTACTAACAGAGATGCTACCATAGCAACACTCAATAATGCGCTAAGTAATTTCTTTCTCATTTAAAAATCCTCCCTTTATAATATTGTAAATTACCTGGGAACTTTGCAGTCCCCTGCTACGATAACAATATATCATAGGTCAGATAGTAAATGTTTGCGAAATTCTTCATTTTTTTGAGAGCGTGCACGGGCAAATTTTTTCCAAATAGCATTTTTTTGTTGATTTTTTATTAAATAACAATTTTTTGCTATTCTTTCCTTCTCGAATCGGATACGTTCAAATAGACTTCCTCTCTGAGATGAAATCCGCTTTCAATAATGGTCTCGTCCATATTGTCCTTATTTACTGCAACCGGTTCCAACACGATGCCGGGTATCTCATAGGTTCCGTCATTCATTGTCCTATTAATTTCCTCAATTTCTTCTCCCTTTGCCAATGCAATGGCGCATTCCGCAGCCACCCTTGCCTGTCGTTCCACGGGTTTGTACACAGTCATAAGCTGGGTTCCTTCTACAATTCTCTGGCAGGCTTCCAGCTCTGCATCCTGTCCTGTCACAACAATCTTTCCCGCCTTTCTCTTCTCCGCCAGCACACGGACCGTATGAGTTGCCAGGCTGTCATTGCCGCACATAATCCCATCCACTTCCTCCAGTATTTCGGGATGATCATAGATATAATCCGATGCATATTCTGGTTTCCAGTTGTCCGCATGCATGACATCAACAACCTGAATATTGTTTTCATTCATTACTTTTTCAAATCCGCTGTTGACCATGGCCACATTATCATCTGTTGTGGGACCTGCCAGCATCAGGACTTTTTTGTCCGAAAGCCCGGCCTGTACCATAGCCTCCCCCATCAATGTACCCACCTTTTCATTATCAAAGGAAATATACAGGTCTGCATCGGCATTATGAATCATTCTATCATAGGCAATCACGATAATCCCTGCATCTTTTGCCTTTTCTACCACTTTGCCAAGGCCGTCTCCATCAATACCGATGATCACGATGACATCCATCTTTTTTTCAATCAGATACTCAATCTGAGCAATCTGCTCCTCCAGATCTCCGTTGGCATTTTGTACATTGACCTCCGCTCCCAGCTCCTTTGCCGTTGAAACAAAGACATCCCTGTCCCTTTCCCACCTTTCTATCAGGAAAGAATCGAAACAGATGCCTATCTGGATTTTTCCGTCCTCTTCTTCCACAATCACTTCTTCCTCCCCCGATGCCGAACATCCCAGCATACAAAGGAACAGCAGCCCAATCAGCCAGAATGCCAAACTTTTCCCGGATTTTCTAAAGGGTATTCTTCTCACTGCTTTTTCCCTCCTTGTATTCGGTCGGCGTCAGACCCACATTTTTCTTAAATGTCCTGCTGAAGTAGTTAGGATCGGCATAACCCACTTCCCCACAGATTTCCTTCATGGACAAAGAGGAAGACTGCAATAGCTCTTTTGCCTTTTCCATACGGATTTCCGTCACATATTCAATAAAGTTTTTTCCCGTCTCTTCTTTAAAAATCTTACTGAAATAATAAGGGCTGATATCTACCTCCCTGGATACATCGTCCAGGGAAATTTCTCTATGGAAATTTGCGTTGATATAGGCCTTCGCCTTTGCCACCACCCCGTTGGATCGGGTCTCTTTGTTGTCTGCCACATTTCTTACTGCTGCATCCATCTTGTCCAGAAACCAGGTACGCATCCGCTCCATATCGCCTTTCATACCCATAATGTCCGGCAGGTAATCCTGTCTGGATTTAAAACGATAAATCCTGGTGCTCCCTTCGTAACCGATTTTCTCCGCCCGCAAAACAAACTCCAATATTTTCAATTTTATATCGCTTTCACAGTCTCCGTAATTTTCTACCATCCAATCAAAATAGCGGTTGACAGCGGAACGCTGCTCTTCAATATTTCCTTTTTCGGTATACTCAAAAATTTCCTGTTCTGTCTCTACTGGATAATTTTCTTCATAATCGCATCCCACCGGAATATCATCCACATGGGCAACGCTGCCGTCTGACTGTAGCAAAGCTCGGAGCGCTTCATTATAGGATTTCATAGAGTCCCGCAGCCTTCCTACAGGCCCAAGCCCCATACGAAAAGAAATATCCAGCCGCTCTCTCAGCTTCCTCACCATTTCCCTTGCTTTATCGATTAAAGCAATTCTTTCATTATAATCAAGCCCTTCCTCCGCCACAGGAATTAAAACCGCAATTTTGTTTGCCATAACAGAGCCTACAATACATTTGAAATATCCTCTGATAATTTCCCGCACTTCATTATAGGAATCCTGGATGAGCACTGATGTTTCCACCGCATTGGTCATATGATTTCCCACCTGCTTTTCCCCGAAAACAAGGACTCCCATATAGCAATAATCATCTGTGATATCCAGCAGATTCTTAAAATTCTCCACGTCCTCTTCAAAGTATTCTTTAAACATCAGGCTGTAAATAAGACCATTTTCTATGATCGGCACCACCGTCTCCATTCTTTCACGTATCATCAGGTCCTGCCTACGTTTCTCTCGCTCTTTGTCAATAAGGCCCATAGCCCGTCTTAACACCTCAATAATCTTGCTTTTCTCCACAGGCTTATTCAGGTATTCCAGTACGCCCAGATTGATAGCCTCTTTTGCATAATCAAACTTATCATATGCAGACATTACAATGAAAAGTGTATTGCCGTTATTTTTCTTGATTTCTTTCATTGCCTCGATTCCGTTTATACCCGGCATCTGAATATCCATAAAGGCAATGTCAGGTCGAAAATGTTCTGCAAGTTCTATGACATTTCTGCCGGTTTTGGCAAATTCAATATCACAGGAATCGCCGAATTCTTTTTCAATAATAAACCGGAGGGAATCTATTACAATGCCCTCATCATCAGCCAACATGATTTTATACATTCTCGTCCTCCTTATTCTCTAAAGCGGAATGGAAATTAACACCCGGGTACCCTTATCCTTTCCCGGACTGCTGATCTCAAATACATCATCCCTGTCGTAAAGCAGCTTCAGCCTGCTGATTACATTATCCAAGCCGATTCCGTTAGAGCCTTCGTTTATATCTGCTTCCTTCAATTTCCCGGACATGATTTTCTCTATTTTTTCCGGCGCAATACCGATTCCGTTATCCCTGATGCTAATATACGCTTTATCATTTTCCCTGTACACGGAAAGCTCAATCTTCCCCTCCCAGGAAATCCCCCTTATACCATAGTTTACACTGTTTTCGACTATGGGCTGGAGAATCATACTGGGCACCATCAAATTTGCCAGGGAAGGGTCAATATCCTTTTCATAATGAATCTCTCCCGAAAAGCGGACATTTAAAATATAGATATAGCTGTCTATCAGTTCCAGTTCTTCCTTCAGGGGGACGCTGTCATGCCCTTTTTTGTTATTATAACGGAAGAAGTCCGCCATATTCTGTACATATTCATAGGTCCGGTCCGCCCCTTCCATCATTGCCAGCTGTGCTCCCGCATTCAGCGTGTTAAATAGGAAGTGGGGATTAATCTGTGCCTGCAGGTATTTCAGCTGGGCATCTTTTAAATGATTTTCCATCTTCAGTTCTTTTTCCTTCAGGGCCCTTTCATTGTCCATGCTGGTCCTCAGCTGGGCAATATAATTGCGTATGCTGACAATCATCTGATTAAAGGCACGGCTTACTACTCCTACTTCATCCCGTGAATTCACTTCCAGAAGCGCTACATCCAGATTGCCCCCGGCAACCTGGTCCGCTACCTCCGAAAGGGATTTCAGAGGCTTTGTTATATTCTTGATTACCATGATAACCAGCAGAACATTGCTGAATACTACTGCCAAAAAGACCACGGTATTAACAACCTCCACATAACGCAACGACACGGACAGCATGGTATAATTGGCGGAATTGCTTTTAAACTGGTCGTTGTTCAGGCTGTTGATATAGGTGCTGATATATTGGTAAATTTTTGTTGCCTCTTCATTATAGGTCTTGTATTTTTCCACATTCCGCCCGCGCTTTGCCTCAATTGCAAGATCGGTATACTCCAGATATTTTAAGGACATGGCTTTGATATTCCTCTCCATCCTCTGGGATTCGTTACCGGTAATGGCATCGGAAAGGTTCTCAATTTGTGCCGTGTAATCCTGGCAGGATTTATAATAACCCTCCATGGCATCTGTTGTCTTGGTATTCAGGTAATTCGTCATATCATTCTGTACATTGTCAAGGGCATCCGACAATTCATTCAGATTAATATTACTCACATAAATCTGGTCCAGCCTGCGCAGCATATGGTTAATGTTGCGGTACATAAAAAGATTGACTACCAGTATGAGCAGCGCTGTTAGGCAATACACCACAATCAGCTTGGTCTGAATGGGGAGATTGGCAAACTTCTTTTGCGTTTTCATCATTCAGCTCCTTTCTCATGCTGGCTTACATTATCCTTATTTACCACATAAGTATCAACTGTAAAATATTCGCTGACATGCCCTGCCTCCAGATATTCTGAAAGGGCATCCACGCAGTATCTTCCCATCTGCTCCGTATCCATGGATATTGTGCAATAAATGATTTCCTTATCCACTCCGCCCAGGATAGTCTCGGAATCATAATAGCCAATAATATTGGTAATTCCCACTTTGTTGTAATCGATAACCGCCTGGTATGCACAGGTTGTATGAATCTCGCTGAGACACACCAGGATATCGGGCACATCTTCCTGTCCCATAAAAATATCGCGTATGGATTCCTCCGCTGTAAATGCTCCCGAATCATCTATGATATAGGTGTCCAGCGTAATTTTATTTTCCAAAACGGAATCCTTTACTATCTCTTCCCTGATCCCGGACACAAGAAGATTCTGTCCACTGCTGTCCGTTTCCTGACTGATTAGCACCATAATCTTTAGCTTTTTCCCGGAGCCTTCTCCACCTTCCCGTTGGGAAAGGATTTCCTGCGCTAAGTCACAGGTCTGCCTACCGTAGGACTGTCCCAGATCATATCTGCCAATACCCACAAAACTGATTCTTGCGCTCTCCGTTACATCCTGGCTGATGACCACTACCGGTATGCCGTTGTCCTTTGCCTTGTCAATCACATTACGCAAGGTATCGCTGTCATTTCCTTCCACAATAATACCGTCCACCCCTGCTGCAATGGCGATTTCCATCCGTTCTTCCATGGTGTATCTGGCGCCTACATTCCCTGCAAAAAACTCCACATAGGCATTGCCCGCCATTCCTTCCTGTCTAGCGCCGTTATAAACAGCCTGCCAGAAATCAGACCTGTCATTATCGGTTATCATGGCATAATACTTATCGTATTCCACATATTCTTCATCTGACTGGATGGAATTTCTTGCATCAAACTGCATCTTGAACACAGCCATTCCGCTGAGCGTTACCAACACCATCAATGCCAGCAATGAAAAAGTCGTTACTGTAAAAAAACTTTTTCTTTCTTTCTCCACTTCAAGCTTCTCCTATATAAATATATTGCTGCATCTGCTTCCCGTCTATATAGACGTCATCGTCCTTCTTAAATCCCAGCTTCCGGCACAAACGCAGCGATGCTTCGTTCTCTTCTACAAACAGTACCCGAATTTTTTCAAAACCAAGCCCCTCTCTGGCAAATTCCAGAATCTTACTACACACCTCTGATGCAATACCCTTCCTTTGATAAGGAACACCTATCACATATCCCAATTCCGGCGTATCGTAGCCTTCCCTCCATGCAATTCCTGCCCTGCCGATGAGTTTCCCCGTCTCCTTGGAAATAACCGCCCAGATTCCGAATCCACACAGCTTATAGACCTGCTCTATATAATCCCTGATATATTTCCGCTCCCGTTCCCTGTCTGCATACAGCCCTTCCGTATACCGGCTGATGGAGGGATCTGCATATACTTCATAGAGTTCGTCCAGGTCGTCTTCGATAAATTCCCTGACAATACAGCGTTTCGTTGTGAGAATCGTCCATGGTATCCCGAAAAACCGCTTGTATATCTTTTCTATATAGTCATAATCAATCCCCGAAAGCCCGGTTGTGGCAAAGGGAGCATTTGTAAAGTTTTCCATTGTATTCCCTTCATGGAGATAAAGCAGAAAGGGAATTTTCTTCCTATATGCCGCCTCATAAAAAGTCTTGGAATCCGTAATCAGAAAAATCCCTTCTTCTTGTTCCTTTGTCTCCTTCCCTTCATAAAAGACCAGCTGCCTTATGTCTGTCAGAAAGACCAGTTTCCCCGAAAATTCTTCCTTAAACTCTTCCTGCCAGTCCGCAATTTCTTTTTTGGAGACTGCCGAAGAGAAATAGCACCATACTTCCCTGATTGCTATATTCCACTCTTTTTTCCACATCTTCTTCCAGATTCCCCTCTTTATTCCTGCCGCTTATAGACGGACCGCCGGTTTTGCGCCCGCATCCTATAACTGTAGTATAGCACATGTTGAGGCATATGCGCTTTCTATTTATTTGTTTTTCTTTACGTTTTTCTGCTTTTCCTTTACAATATATCTGTATACCCTTAACTTCGGTATATTGGTAAATAATGATGCAAACTAAAAACAGGAGGAGTTTTAAAATGGCGCAAAATCCCATTGTAACCATTACCATGGAAAACGGAGATGTCATGAAGGCAGAGTTATATCCTGAAATTGCCCCCATTTCCGTTCATAATTTTATTAGTCTTATTCAGAAAGGTTTTTATGATGGTTTAATCTTTCACAGAGTCATCAAAGGTTTCATGATCCAGGGCGGCTGTCCTGACGGAAACGGCATGGGCGGTCCCGGCTACTCTATCAAAGGAGAGTTTTCCCACAACGGTGTAGAAAATGACCTGAAGCATACAGAAGGAGTTCTTTCCATGGCAAGGTCCATGTTTCCCGATTCGGCAGGAAGCCAGTTCTTTATCATGCACAAGACAAGCCCTCACTTAGACGGGGAATATGCTGCTTTCGGAAAAGTAACAGAGGGTATGGATGTGGTAAACAAGATTGCAGAGACAGCCACTGATTATTCAGACAGGCCCATAGAAGAACAGAAAATTAAATCCATGACCGTAGAAACCTTCGGCGTGGATTATCCGGAACCGGAAAAGCTCTAAGCTTTTCCGGGAGAACAGGGAGCTAAAGCAAACCGGATTTCCGCTGCTTTGTCTGCCGGTCATTGCCCAGTACATCCCACATCAGCTCCACAATCAAAAACAGCATGGCAAAGCAGGCATAGTTCTGCGGCACGATACTTGTACCATGCAGATAACCCAGATATGCCATAAAGGACAACAGAATCTGCAAGACCGCTAAATACAGCTTTTTAGGATTAACCAATGCGTATAACACAATCAGAATATCCGCCAGATACCCATATCTCTCGTGCATATAGGGCAGCGTAAAGGGCACCAGCAACGCAAATGCCAGCATTTCTTTGAGCATTTCTCCTTCATCGTGACATTCTCTCCTCACTGCCAGATAATACACCACCAGCATGAGCACTGCAATGGTCCCAAGAATTCCCGCCATCTTATAAACTTCATAAAAGTTGGTCGGTCCAAACAATGTATAAATATTCGGCCAGTTCCACGACAGCATCCACGGCTCTGTATTTCCCTGATTTACATAGATTAGCAGTAGTTCTTTTATGCTCTTTCCCGCCAACGCCGCCGGAATACAGGTCAAAATATACATGACAGGTATATAGAGGAATTGCTCAATCTTATATTTTTTATATACCCACATCAGCAAATAAAAGGGGAAGACAAACAGTGCCTGTAGTTTGATTGCAAAGGCTAACCCATAAAGCAGCATGGAAGCATTAGATTTGTTTTCATACAATAAATACAAGCTTGCTATGATACAGGTCACATAAATGACGTCACACTGCCCCCACATACCGCTGTTGACTGCGACGGTAGGCAGGCAGAGAATAAGACCGTAGGCCAGCGCCGCTCTGACAGAGCTTCCTGTCAGTTTAGCGATAATCCGATAACCAAGCGCTGCCAGGACCACATCAAACAGGCAGGATACCAGCTTGATCGGTAGCAGCGGCTCACACGGGAGCAGACTGATGAAATACAGAATATACATATAGGCAGGCGTATAATTATAAAAATCACCTGCAATCGCACGAAAAGAGCCCACCGCCTTGAATTCCTCGACCCATGGCTTCAGACAGGTGAGATAATCCATGGAAGGTACGCTGAAAAAAGCAGAGCGGATAAGAAATGCCAGCACACTAATCAGAAACAAAAACAGCGAAATACGGATAGCGCTGCGATTAAACAGGCTCCTTTTCTGCGTACCCGGGGTATCCGGTTCACGCAGCGTATGCAGCCCCTCGCATAGAATCTCCATTCCCAGATCCACCAGTAAAAATAATTCCAGCAGACTGAACACATAAAAGGGAACCTCACTGACCCCCGTCATCCCATACGTATATGCCCCAAAAGATATTGCCGTCTGAAGCAGTGCACGATAAATTCTTCGGGGATTAAAAAACGCCAGAATAACAAAAAGAATATCAATAAGAAGTCCGTTGCCGTATTGCATATAGGGGAGAAAATAAGTCAGCAGCAGTCCAAACAGCGTTGCTGCCTTCAATAAAATATGCACTGTATTCTGCATTTTAACAGAAAGAAAAAAGAATACCACGATGCAGACAAGCGCTGCCGTAAACCAGACTGCCCCCCTTGCATACCCCTGCACCAATACATCCACGCCTGTCAGTTGAAAAACATTCGGATATGCCAGCGACAACAGACCTGCGTCCCTTGCCGCAGACAAATGTACAGTTTTTGCAGTCATTCCCCACATAAGCATAGTCGGAAGAAACAAGAGCACCGTGTAACAAAAAAGCCCTCTTTTTAGACTCCCCGTCTGCTTCGCTACCAGATAGCAGGCAGCGGATGCCAGCATGACCGCAAGCAGTGCATATAACATAATCCTTGCACCCGACAAGACAACACCGTTAATTCCATTTAGGGAAAAGCGGATGCATACGCCAAAGATTGTGGCACATACCGCAAGCAGACACTCCAGAAAAGAAAGCTTCTTATTACCGATATGAAATTCTTTTTGTATCAGAGCATGTAACAATCCATCTATCATTTGTATTTTCCATTTCTTTCCAAATTTGGCTATGCCTATTATTTCATAGAATGATAATTATTTCAAGGTTTTGCCATATCTCCCGGCAGCATTATTGCCATGGCTGTCTATGGCTTATCACTGACAGCACAAAGCCCGGGCAGTGGAAGCGCCCGGGCTTTGCTATATAAACTAAGGAATTGGAGTAAGCTGTTTTATCTCTATTCCACATCCTGTAACGCTGCGAAATCTTCTTCGCCGGTACGGATTTTCACAACTTTATCTACATTGTATACAAAAATCTTTCCGTCACCTATGTGACCGGTATAAAGCGCCTTTTTAGCAGCCTCGATCACATTTTCCACAGGAATCTTGCTGACAACAATTTCCAGTTTTACCTTCGGTAAGAGGGTAGCATCCATTTCTACACCGCGGTACATTTCCCCAGCGCCTTTCTGAATACCGCATCCCATTACCTGGGTAACGGTCATACCTGTTACGCCCAGATTGTTCATAGCCTTCTTTACCTTCTCGTATCTGGACAGCTTGGAGATGATTACCACTTTATAGATGCCGCTGTCGGAAACAGCAGGAACTGCTGCCACTTTAACCGCCGCATTTTTGGCAGCCTGTGAAGCCTCTTCGTAGTCATCGGTGCCAAGGCTTGTATTTTCATTGATATCCATGGTCATGGTATTGGAAATATCCATAATGCTGAAGCCGGAATAAGCTGATGCCAAACCGTGCTCGCAGGAATCCAGACCTACGATTTCTTCCTCTTCAGACGCCCTCAATCCTATAGTTGCTTTAATTACCAAAAAGGCAATTGTAATTGTAACTGCCGTCCATGCCGCTACTGCCGCAAATCCCAGAAGCTGTTTGCCCAACAGGCCAAAACCGCCACCATAGAACAGACCTGTCAGGGTATCGTTGTCAGGTGCAGAGGTTGTAGCGAATAAACCGACTGCAATGGTGCCCCAGATACCGTTTAAACAGTGTACTGCAACAGCACCCACCGGGTCATCAATACGCAGAACATAATCCAGGAACCACACACCGAATACTACTAGCAAACCTGATACAGCGCCGATGATAATCGCGCCGGTCACATCTGTTACGTCGCAAGGCGCCGTAATGGCAACCAGACCTGCAAGGGAAGCGTTCAGACACATGGAAACATCGGGTTTGCCGTATTTTATCCATGTAAATACCATACATACCACTGTTGCAATGGCAGGAGCTACTGTTGTTGTTACAAATACAGAGCCTAACTGCTCTATGCTTGTGCAGGCTGCACCGTTGAATCCGTACCAGCCAAGCCACAGTATAAACACGCCAAGACATCCCAAAGGAAGATTGTGCCCCGGAAAGGCATTTACTTTTGTGATTCTGCCTTTTTTATCCTTTGTGAATTTTCCAATACGAGGTCCTAATATTTTAGCTCCGATCAGTGC
>CAZZHJ010000057.1:0-11231 GCA_964653815.1 uncultured Lachnospiraceae bacterium | reverse complement strand
ACTGTCGCCGGAATGAACGCCGGTTCTCTCAATATGCTCCATAATGCCCGGAATGAGAATATCCGTTCCATCGCACACCGCATCCACTTCCAGTTCTTTTCCCATAAGGTATTTATCTACCAGAATGGGATGTTCCTGTGCATACTGGTTGATGACCGCCATAAATTCTTCGATTTCCTGGTCATTTAGGGCAATCTGCATGCCCTGTCCCCCAAGTACATAGGAGGGACGCACAAGCACCGGATATCCCAGCCTGTTAGCAACCTCTTTGGCTTCCTCCGCCGTATAGACGGTACCGCCTGCTGCCCTGGGGATTTCCGTTTCCTCTAAAATCTTATCAAAAAGCTCCCTGTCCTCTGCGGCATCCACATCCTCTGCCTTTGTACCTAGAATGGGCACGCCCATTTTCATCAGGCTTTCTGTCAGCTTGATGGCAGTCTGTCCGCCAAACTGCACTACAGCCCCGTCAGGCTTTTCAAGGCGTACAATATTTTCCACATCTTCGGGAGTCAGCGGTTCAAAATAAAGCTTATCCGCTATATCAAAGTCCGTACTTACGGTTTCCGGATTGTTGTTGACGATAATAGTCTCATAGCCCGCTTTGGCAAATGCCCACGTGGCATGAACGGAACAATAGTCAAATTCCACGCCCTGTCCGATACGGATAGGACCGGAACCTAAGACTAACACCTTCTTCTCGGGGCGGGTCTCCTCCGCTTCGTTTTCACTTCCGAATACGGAATAGTAATAAGGGGTTGCCGCCGCAAACTCGGCCGCACAGGTATCTACCATTTTAAAGCCTGCAATGATGCCGTTATCATAACGCATCTGCCTGATTGCCGCCTCATCCTTCCCTGTCAGCTGTCCGATGACATTGTCAGGGAATTCGATTCTCTTCGCCTCTTTTAACAAATCCACCGTGAGAGGCTCTTTGGAAAGTTTCTGCTCCATTTCCACCAGAATGGCGATTTTGTCAATAAACCAGATGTCCACCTGGGTAATCTCATGAATCACATCATAAGCAATGCCCTTTCTGATTGCTTCCGCAATAACAAAGATTCTCTGGTCATCCACAATCTTTAAACGCTCTAACAGCTCTTCTGCAGAAAGCTCGGAAAAATCATAGCTCAATAAAGAATCCACATGCTGCTCCAGGGAACGCAGTGCTTTCATAAGCGCTCCTTCGAAGCTGTTGCAGATGCTCATGACCTCTCCTGTCGCCTTCATCTGGGTGGTCAGGGTTCTCTTTGCCGTAATGAATTTATCAAAAGGAAGCCTGGGCAGCTTTACCACACAATAATCCAATGTGGGCTCAAAGCTGGCATAGGTTTTTCCGGTTATGGCATTTTTAATTTCATCCAGGGTGTAGCCTAAGGCAATCTTTGCCGCCACCTTGGCAATGGGGTATCCCGTAGCCTTGGAAGCCAGCGCCGATGAACGGCTTACACGGGGGTTTACTTCTATTACACAATATTCAAAGCTTGTAGGATGCAGCGCAAACTGCACGTTACATCCGCCGGTAATCTGCAGCTCGTCAATGATATTGAGGGCTGCGGTACGAAGCATCTGGTATTCCTTGTCTCCCAATGTCTGGGAAGGAGCCACTACGATGCTGTCGCCGGTGTGGACGCCTACGGGGTCGATATTTTCCATATTACATACGGTAATGCAGTTGCCTGCACTATCCCGCATCACTTCATATTCGATTTCTTTCCAGCCTGCGATACAACGCTCTACCAGTACCTGTCCTACACGGGATAAACGCAGACCGTTTTCCAGAATCTCTTCAAGCTCCGCCTGATTGTGGGCGATACCGCCGCCGGAGCCGCCTAAGGTATAAGCGGGACGAAGTACCACGGGATAACCGATGGTATTGGTAAAGGCAACGCCGTCCTCTACATTTTCCACCACCAGGGAAGCCGCACAGGGCTCTCCGATTTTTTCCATGGTATCCTTGAATTCCTGACGGTCCTCAGCCTTTTTGATGGTTGCCGCAGTGGTTCCCAAAAGGGTCACATTATGGGCTTTTAAAAAGCCGCTTTCCTCTAATTCCATGCCCAGGTTTAAGCCTGCCTGACCACCCAGGGTAGGCAGAATGCTGTCGGGCTTTTCTTTTTCGATTAACTGCTCCAGTACTTTTACGGTCAAAGGCTCAATATAAACCCTGTCCGCAATATTTTTATCCGTCATGATGGTTGCAGGATTGGAGTTGATTAGCACAACCTCCACGCCCTCTTCCTTTAAGGAACGGCAAGCCTGTGTACCCGCATAGTCAAACTCCGCCGCCTGTCCGATGACGATAGGACCTGAACCGATTACCAGTACTTTTTTTACATTGGGATTCTTAGGCATTTCTTTCCACCTCCATCATCTGTATAAATCTGTCAAACAGATATCCGGAATCCTGAGGTCCCGGACATGCTTCCGGATGGAACTGCACAGTGAAAATATTTTTGCCTGTATAAGCAAGACCTTCACAGGTCCCGTCATTGACATTGATAAAGGCGGGCTTTGCAACCTTTTCATCCAGCTTATCCATATCCACCACATAGCCGTGGTTCTGGGAGGATATATAGACCCTTCCCGTAGCAAGGTCCTTTACGGGATGATTGCCTCCTCTGTGTCCGTATTTCATCTTAAAGGTATCTGCGCCTGTGGCAAGAGCCATAAGCTGATGTCCCAAGCAGATTGCAAAAATAGGCGTATCCGATTCATAAAGCTTCTTTACGTTCTCTATAACCTCTGTACATACCTTGGGGTCTCCCGGTCCGTTGCTGAGCATAATGCCGTCAGGGTTAGCGGAAAGTATCTCTTCTGCCGCCGTCCTTGCCGGATAAACCGTCACATCGCAGCCTCTTGCCGCAAGGGATTTTGCAATATTGTCCTTGGCGCCTAAATCCAAAAGTGCAACCTTTTTGCCTGCGCCGTTTAATGTCTTTACCAGAGAAGGTCTCTTTTCCTTCTCCCCCGTGTATCTGGCAGAACCGGAAAGGGGTCCGTTTTCGGAAAGCTCTCTGGTTCCTTTTAACATATATTTTTCTTTACAAGTAACAAGGTCAACCACATTACCCATGTCATATTCTTTTAAACGCTTCCTGATTTCTTCCATGACATAATCCGCATTTGTGGTAATGCAGCCGTTCATGGTTCCCTTTTCCCTTAAAATCTTGGTTAAAGCTCTTGTATCGATTCCGGCAATTCCCGGAACATCGTATTCTTCCAGTATTTCCTGTATGGATGCATCGCACCGGAAATTACTGGGTATTCTGGATAATTCTCTGACAATAAAGGCATCGGGCCAGATTTTCTTTGATTCCATGTCCTCCCTGCATACGCCGTAATTGCCGATCAGGGGGTAGGTCATGCAAACTGCCTGTCCCGCATAGGAAGGGTCCGTCAACACCTCAAGATAACCCGCCATGGATGTGTTAAAAACAATTTCACTAATGACTTCTCTGTCTGCACCGATGTGGACTCCTTCAAATACGGTGCCATCTTCTAAGATTAAAAATGCCTTCATTTAGTCACCTGTTTATCCTCTCGCATAATCATTTCATTATAGCACAGGAAGTGAAATGGTTCAATAACCTGTTGCACTATTGGCGGACTTTAACCAAGTAAATTATACCACGCTTAATTTACCAGTTGCAATGGGACTTTCTTACGTCTTTTTCCCGATTTTACCCCTTCAGATAAAGTTTTATTTGCTTTTCACTACCATAACATTTAAAATAATAAAAAAAGGTAACCACGGAGGAATTATGAATCAGTCATTATATACCGTAAAAGAAGAAATGAAAAAGGTCATCCGGGGAAAGGATGATATTTTAGATACTGTTTTATGCACGCTTCTGGCAGGAGGGCATATTTTGCTAGAAGATATTCCCGGCGTCGGAAAGACCACTCTGGCAGTTGCCTTAAGCCGGTCTCTCGGCATGTCCTACAAGAGGATGCAGTTTACTCCCGATGTTCTTCCCAGTGATATTCTGGGATTTTCCATGTATGACAACAAATCTGGGGATTTTACCTTCCGGAAGGGGGCCATCTTTACTAATCTTTTTCTGGCTGATGAAATTAACCGTACCTCTCCCAAGACCCAGTCAGCGCTTTTGGAGGTAATGGAGGAAAAAAGAGTCAGCGTAGACGGTACGACTTATGACCTGGAACCTCCCTTTTTTGTAATTGCCACCCAAAATCCCGTGGGCGCATCCGGCACCCAGAAGCTTCCCGATTCTCAGCTGGACCGTTTTTTTGTAAGACTCAGCTTGGGCTATCCTGACCATAAATCAGCTACGGAAATCTTAAAGGGGCATTCCATGGAACAGATTGACTCCGTCAATCCCATTCTGTCACTTTCTGATCTACGTATGCTGCAACAAAGAACTTCCGAAGTTTTTGCAAATGACGACATTTGTGATTATATTGTTTCCCTGACTGAAAAAACCAGAAATACGGACATGCTTTCACAGGGTATTTCTCCCAGGGGTTCCATTGCCATTCTTAAAATGGCGAAAGCACGTGCCTGCTATGAAGACCGCAATTTTGTGACTCCAGGAGACATCCACAAAATCCTTTATTCCGTCTGCAACCACAGGATGATTCTCTCCACCAAGGCAAAAGCCGCAGGTAAAGATGCTGCGGATATTGTGGAAGAGACTTTGGACGCCGTTCCTATTCCAAAACTTTCTTAATTAAAGGAGCATCCCATTGAAAAGAAGCGAAGTTATCATTTCTTATTTATCTTATATTCTGATAGTTTTGACAACCCTGTTCTGGGCTGTGTTTTATCTTCAGACTTTCTTTTTCCTGCTGATTATTTTGGAGCTTTGTCTGCCTGTTTTTTCCTTTTTCTTAACCAAGTATTGTTTTAACAGGCTTGAACCTTCCGTTATCATAAAACCAGCTGCTGCTCCAAAAGGAGACAACTCCCGGGTATTTTTAAAGATTTACAACCCCACCCGGATTCCCCTTTCTTCTGCAGCTATTACCTTTGCCTTTTCCTCCTTTTTCTATCAGACCGTGGAAGAGACCTCCCATGTCATGTCCCTGCGTGCTCATTGTGACAATGAATTGGTTTTCCCCGTAAAGCTTACGAAATACGGGCTTTACGAGGCTGGCGTCAGCCATCTGCAATGCTTTGATTATCTTCATTTATTCCGTTTCCATAGAGAATTAAATCTAAGTGCACAGATTCGCGTCCTGCCGGATACCCCGCCCCGCGAGGAAAAGCACGAAGCTTTATACAGCGAGGGCTTTGATGAATTTGAAGAATCCGGTAAAACCGGCAATGTGTCCTCCAACGTGACAGACATCCGGGAATACCAGCCCGGAGACCGTTTGCAGAAAATCCACTGGAAGCTTTCCAGTAAAATCGATAAATTAATGGTTAAGGAAAACGAAGCAACCTCTACCAATGAATTCTTCTTATTGTTGGAACTGTTCCAGCCGAAAGAAGATGCATGTAAAGATTCTCCGGTCTTGTCTAATGCTTTAGACACTGCTATTGAAGAAGCCTGGTCCGTTGCCATAGAGCTGCTGCAGACAGGAGAATATTTTGTCTTTGCCACCTATTCTACAGTCCGAGAAGACTTTGTTATGTCAACCATTCGCTCCAAGGAAGATTTGGAAAATGCTTTTTCTGAAATCTTCTATGAACCGGCATATGATACAGAAAACCTGGCACTGGATATTTATGAAAAATCCAACTTAAAAAAAGGAACTTTATTGCATATTACCCATAAAGGAGTTACCGATGTCCCTGCTTAATATGACCTTAGGAAGAAAAAAGAAATTACCGGACCAGCCGGTTCCTTTTTCCGGCTTTATTCTGGAGGAAAATGCTGCCCATGACGACAAGGAAGCCCTGCTTCATTGTCTTATTAAAGGACTGCTGATTTTTTCTGCTTCTTTTGGCTGTATCAGCGGCGTTTTATCGGAATTTGACATTGTCTACAACTACATCGTTGTATTGGTGTTCATTTTATTGGCATCCTTTTTCCTCTCCCTGATTCATCTGAAAAAATGGCTTTTCAACATTGGTTATCCCGCTTTATTTTTAATGTTTACTTCTATGCTGATCCGCTACCGGCTTCCTGCCAACAGTGGATTTCAGGCATTGATCAACATCGTCAACGAAGAATACAGCACCCACTTTTTAATGTTATTTACCAGGGAATCTACCGAGACCATTACCGACCGGTACTTTACAATTACCATTGCCGCTGTTTTTCTGGGTGTATTTCTCGCCATCCTGATTAATGTGGGGATTTTTAATGATATGTATTTTCTGACCACCTATAACCTCACCTTCTGGCCGCTGATGCTGGGGATATACATTGGAAGATATCCCGCCTTCTTGTCTATGGCACTGCTATTTTTTGCCTATTTTGCCATTTACTTTTTAAAACACAGCGGACATTATCATTTCATTTATCCCGGTAAAAAACGAGAATATGCCAAAATCCGGCAGCGAAAGGGAAAACGCTATGTATTTTATAAATCCAACGCCCGCAATATGGCGCAGCTTTGCCTTTTCGCCTTAACTATTTCTTTGTTCTTCTCCGTATTCGGTAGTGCATCTTCCGCTCAGTCGGAGGCTCAGGCAATCAAATCCGGTTCCATAAAAAGTTCCGTAGACACCTATGTCAAAATATTTGTGCAAAACGGTCTGGCAGGTTTTTTCAACCGCTACCAGTCCACCGGCGGTCTTAGCAACGGACGTCTGGGAGGTGTCAGCAGCGTGCGTCCGGACTATCAGCCGGATCTGCTTGTTACTTTTGTTCCCTATGCCTATGAGACAGTATATCTGAAGGCTTTTACAGGCTTTGAATATACCGGTTCCTCCTGGAATTCCCCGGACTCCACAAACCACTATCAGTATCCAGCGAATACCAACCTTACCGAGTATAATCTTTTTTGTGCATATACCGAAGGAGAAACACTGGGCCAAATGATGGATGCATCCATCATTCCTCCCATGAAAGGTACGATGATTGTCGAAAACCTGGATGCCGCACCAAACGCCATATATCTCCCTTACTATATTTCCCCCATGTCGGAGCATGTTTCCATTACCCATGCCAGCACAATAAAGGGGATTCTTCTGCAGGAAGATTCCATGACTCTGAACTATATTCCCTACTCGCCCTCTCAGACCGACCTAGAGGATAAACTCCGTTCAGATTTTTCTTCTTTCAGGGGCGAAACACAAAATGACTATTTTTCCACATATAGCAGTGAGGTTTACGACAACTATCTGCAGATTCCCGATGAAATTCTGCCCAGTTTAATCGATTACCACGAGGAAATCGGCTATGATACCAACCTTGCCGGACAGATTTCCCTAATCCGCCGGTTTTTGGCAGCAAATTACGAATATGATATGTCTCCCGGCACAACCCCGCGGAACGAGGATTTTGTCACTTATTTTCTGGGTACTCAGAAAAAGGGATATTGCTCCCACTTTGCCTCTGCCGCCACCCTGCTTTTCCGCTCTTACGGCATTCCAGCAAGGTATGTAGAGGGCTATGTGATCACCCAGTCCGCAATTTCCAACCGTGCGGAAGTAACCAAATATAATTATGATGATTTCTTTGAAGGAGAAAATATCCTGGACAACAGCAACGTTGTAGAAGTGGAAGTAACTGACGGCGAAGCCCATGCCTGGGTAGAAGTCTTTGTTGACGGTTTTGGCTGGATGCCTGTTGAAGTGACGCCGCCATCTCAGGATGACGAAGAAACAACTTACGGAGATTTCCTTTCCGCCCTTACCGGGCTGTTCGGAGGGGAAAACGGCGTTACACAAAATAATGGCAATGATATCAATATGGAATATAACGACCTTTTCTCTTCTTTACAATTTAGAAATTCTCCTGTTATAGGAGTGTTTTTCCTGTTGCTTATGACAGGTCTTTTGCTTCCCCTTCTGGTCGCTGCTTTCCGAGAACTGCGGGCAGACAGGAAACGGAGCAAAGCCTACCGAACAGGCAGTTACGATATTTGCATTGCCTATGAATATCAAAGGCTTCACAGACTTCTTAGCCGGAAATTCCCGAAAGTTCCCCTTGCCTTGCCGGAGAATACTGCCGACCTGCTGGAAAAGATTTTTTACACTATGCCAAAGACATCTCCCAAAGGCTTTGCTGATAAAAAAGAACATACGGTACGCGAAATCATTACCTTAACAGAAAAAAGCTGCTTCTCTGAAAAACAAGTTTCCAAAGAAACAGCGGATCTTCTAATTGCATTTTACAAGACTGCTTATAAAAATATAAGGGGAATCAAAGCTGCTGCCCTGAACCAATAACCAAAACGCACATCAATCATTGCTCTGCCAGCAGTTCTTTCATAAGATAAAGAATTTCCCTGTTTACTGCTTTTTCCGTAATTCCCACCGTCTGGGACATGATGCGAAGTCCTTCCAGCACATACATGATGTTTCTCGCCGCTCCCTTTGCATCCTCACAAACAAACTCTCCTGTTTCCGTGCCATCTGTAATCAGTTTTTCTATAATCTGTACCGCTCCGTCAAACTGGGCCTTAAGGGGGTTTTCGGACTTGGGAAGCCTGTTGGCAAAGAAAAATTCATAGGTCGCCATGGTCAGGCTCTCGCTCTCGTTGCAAAGTTCCCTTTTCTGTTCCTGAAGAAACAGGGCCAGAATATCCGAACTGGAGGCATTTTCATTAACAGCTTTTGTAAACACATCTTCTTCCTCAGATGTATCCTTCATATTCAACACTTCCAGAAATATTTCCTTTGTGCTGTTAAAATATAAATACAGACCGCCTCTGCTAATTTCACATGCATCCACAATATCCTTCATGGTCACATCTTTGTATCCCCGTTCTGCAAAAACTTCCCTAGCTTTTTTTAAGATAAACTGTTTTTTTCTAACAGACTTTTCTCCCATAACATCCTACTCCGTTTCCTCATCTGTAACCGTTTCTTCCATCTCCGGCTCTTCTGTAGTCTCCTCAATCTCTTCAGTCAAAGCGTCTTCTGGGGTTTCTTCAATCTCATCGGTCAAAGCGTCTTCTTCACTTTCCTCAATCTCTTCAGCTAAGACGTCTTCTTCACTTTCCTCAATCTCTTCAACCCAAGCGTCTTCTGGGGTTTCCTCAATCTCATCAGCCAAAGCGTTTTCTACGATTTCCTCTTCTTCCGGGAAAATTTCATCTTCAACCACAAGGGGCTGAGAATTAAATTCAACAATCTGCCTTGCCTTTTTTAATATACTGAGAAATATTCGGTGCTCTACACCGTCTTTCCATAAATAAGCCTTGGTCATACCACCAAAGACATATCTAGAAAGGATGCACTGCAGCACCTCCATATGCATAATATCCGCTGTTTCAATCAGCCTCAATTCATCTTCAAAATTCTGAATCCGTTTCCGGTTATAGAAATAGTGGTAATTCTGTTCCATAAATACCGTCATACTGGCATCATTTAAAAAGGATAATAAAATACTGTCATAAACCGGAAAAGATAAAGTATGCTCCATTTTATTCCCGTCTGTATAGTTTTGGGAAACATCACTTCCACTCTTCTTCTCAAACCACGGGATATAACGGGACAACCTGGTCACATCCTCCCGAAACATTATCAAAAACTCTTCCCTGCTCAATTTCTCATTCTGCATATGTATTCCCCGACCTTCTCTTTTTCTCCATTTGTGACATTCATGTCAATCAATATTATTATATCATATATTTCGGAAAAGTATAGCCGCAATTGCAGATAATCAGCGTTTTTTCGCCAAAGGTGCAAATATGGTTTTTCTTCCGATAAAACCAATAATCCTGGTAACCATGATGCCCAGGAAAGCCCCGCAGCTGTCAATAAAAACATCCTTTCTGGAAGCCAGCCGCCCCGCAACAAAGGACTGATGATATTCATCAAGACAGGCAAAGCCCACGCAAAAAGCGCCGGCAAACAGGACAAGCCATATCCCACGCATTCCGTATACATAAAGGGGAAAAGCCACGGAAACAGCAAGAATAAAGTATTCCGTAAAATGTGCCAGCTTTCTTACATAAACATGATAACGCTCTGCGCGGTCCGCAATCTGGGCTTCGCTCCATCCCTTGTCCAAAGCTTTATCCGCCACTTTGACAATGGCTGTGCTTACCTTATAACTCAGCGCTCCCGAATCCGTGCCTTCCTGGGAGGAAAAGTGGAAAATCATTGCCATGACAAGAATTGCCGGGATAAAGGATAAGGGCTTTAATATCATCCGCAGCAGTGTTTTTATAAATAACCATATATATTTCATATTCGTCTATTCCTATGGGTTCTGAATCGATTTCCTGTCTCATAGTATGCCGATACCGGAACTTCCCTGCCGCGGGAATTTCCGGTATCTTAAAATGATAGAATTCTCTATTATTTTTATTTTGCAAGAAGAAGCATGATATCATTGCTGCGGGCAATGAATTTGGTCATGGCTTCCGGAGAAAGCGGTGCATTCTGCAACATTGCCAGATCATACAACTGCTCGCAGATCATCTTTGTATTTTCGCCGTCTTTATTTTCCATAATGTAGCTGACAAGAGGATGATTTGCATTTAATACAAGAGTCTCCCCTTCATTGCCGAACATTCCCATATCCATGCCGCCTGCAGCATACATCTGCATCATATCCTGCATCCTGCGCGCCTCTTCGGAAATGGTGATCATGGAAGAAATCTTTTTGTTCTTTAATTTTTCTATCTTAACAGTCAGTTTTTCCTTCTTTAATGCCTTCTGCATCATCTTGCCGATTTCTTCCGCCTTGGCGTCAAACTCTTCCTGCGCCTTTTTGGAAGTCTTGGACTTAAAGGACTCTGTCAGGTCTGCATCGATCCTGCTGAATTTAATTCCTTCATTTTTGGACTCCAGCTGGCTGACAAAAGGCTGGTCGATTTTTTCCGTCAGGTAAACGGCATCCATCTTTGCCTGTTTAAACATGTTGATGTACTGGCTCTGCTGTTTTTCATCGGTCACATAGTAAATAACCTTTTCCTTTTTCTCTTCTTCCTGGTCCCCGTCTACTGCATCGCCGTTTTCATCTACAACTTCCGCCTCTACTTTTTCACCGTTTTCATCCACTGCATTCTCAGCTTCGTCAGGATCAACAGGCTTTACTTCCAGACATTCCGGAAGAGTCATATAATTTCCGTCCAGATTCTTAAACAGGATATAATCTGTCATTTTCTCACAGAACTTATCATCCTTTAAGCAGCCGAATTTA
>CAZZHJ010000056.1:5955-11265 GCA_964653815.1 uncultured Lachnospiraceae bacterium | reverse complement strand
GCATACTGCCGCGTCAAAGCCTATGCCGCAGCTGACGATAAAGGGTCTGGTTTCACCGTCGGCGTAAGTGACGGCGCCTAAATCCACGGTATGTACGCTGCCTTTATGCAGGATCAGTTCCAACGCCTCCAGAGGGTCTTTGGGGACATTCAGGTCTCTTGCCAGGTCATTGCTGGAGCCAGTGGGAATGTACCCCAGGGTGACGTTGGAGGAGTCTTTTATGCCGGCCAGGGCCTCGTTCACAGTGCCGTCCCCGCCGAGAATGATCAGGTTCAGACTGCCCTGTGAGGTGGAAGTAATCTCCCCCGTAAGTCTTGTCACATCGCCGGGCTCTTTCGAAAAGTAATTGCGGTAGGAAACACCGTATTCATGCAGTTTTGGTTCAACGGTCTCTTTCCATATCCTGAGCCCCCTGCCGGAGCGGGAAAAGGGATTGATAATAATATGATACATATGTAACCTCATCTTTCGCTTAAGTATTTCGATTCTATTGTAACAATATATAATGCATTCGTAAACAAAATCCTTTGCAATCCGAAAATTCTATGCTATCATTCAAAGGGAACACGGATTTTTATCGAATTAGTCCAGCCAAGAAATGTCAATAGCAAATTTAAAACAGCATCTGCCCAGACAGTGCCCAGAACAATTACTGGCCCTGTACTTGGGACAGAAATTGTTCTGCCATGTTCTGGTGCTGGGAGGGCAGATGCGGAACTGGAATAGGAGGATTTTAAAATGTATTCTTTGGATGATGTAAGAAATGTGGATCCTGAGATCGCGCAGGCTATCGTTGACGAGCAGGAGAGACAGAACAGCCACATCGAGCTGATTGCTTCGGAGAACTGGGTAAGCAAAGCTGTTATGGCTGCAATGGGAAGTCCCTTGACCAACAAATATGCAGAAGGGTATCCCGGAAAGAGATATTACGGCGGATGCCAGTGCGTAGACGTTGCGGAGGATCTGGCAAGAGAACGTGCCAAAGAATTGTTCGGCTGCGAATATGCCAACGTACAGCCCCATTCCGGCGCACAGGCAAATCTGGCAGTACAGTTTGCAATCTGTAAGCCCGGCGATACCATTATGGGTATGAACTTAGATCATGGCGGACATCTGACACACGGAAGCCCGGCTAATATTTCCGGTACTTATTTCAATATTGTACCTTATGGTGTTAACGACGAAGGATTTATTGATTATGATAAATTAAGGGAAATTGCATTGGAGAGCAAGCCCAAAATGATCATTGCAGGCGCTTCCGCTTATGCAAGGACCATTGATTTTAAGAAATTCCGTGAAGTGGCTGACGAAGTAGGCGCTGTTTTGATGGTGGATATGGCTCATATTGCCGGACTGGTAGCTGCAGGCCTTCATCCAAGCCCCATCCCTTATGCGGATGTGACTACAACCACAACCCACAAAACCTTACGCGGACCCCGTGGCGGCCTGATTTTGAGCAGTCAGGAAATGGCTGACAAGTATAACTTTAACAAAGCGGTATTCCCCGGCATTCAAGGTGGTCCTTTAATGCATGTCATTGCGGCAAAGGCAGTTTGCTTTAAAGAAGCATTAAGCGATGATTTCAAAAAATACCAGCAGGGTATTGTGGACAACGCCCAGGCTCTTTGCAAGGGACTTATGGACAGAGGCATCAAAATCGTTTCCGGCGGTACGGACAATCACCTGATGCTTATGGATCTGACGCCCTTTGAACTGACAGGAAAGGCTGTGGAGAAGCTTTTGGATGACGCCCATATTACGGCTAATAAGAATACCATCCCCAACGATCCCAAGTCTCCTTTTGTAACAAGCGGTATCCGTCTCGGTACTCCTGCAGTTACATCCAGAGGCATGAATACAGGGGATATGGACAGAATTGCAGAGGCCATTGCATTGGTTGTTAAGGGCGGAGAGGAAAAAGTGCCTGAAGCCAGAGCCATTGTACAGGAGCTCACAGATAAATATCCCCTGATTTAATATCCGGTTTATATCAGGAGCATATGATAGAAAAACGGTTTGGAAACCGTAATATTGATTGAATGGATAAGTCCCTTCTTCCGAAAACAAATCAGGAAGAAGGGACTTTTTATGGCGGCTGTGAGAGGGGAAAACATGAGAAGAATGAGGTATAATAGAGAAAGTTTAGAGAAAGAAAAGGTAAAATTTAGATAAAACCGGATTAGGATTGACAGTAAATTTAGTTTGTGATATTTTGAGCGTGCTAGTTAGAATAGTACATGAGAAAAATATGGTAATTACTTATGGAAAAAAATGTATCAAATAGAGAAACGAGAGAAGAAAGACAACTGAGAAGGCGAAAGAACAGAATGCGGGTTTACAGGGCGCGGTTTCTGGCTGTCCTTGCATTAACAGGAATCCTGGTGTTGATGATTCTTGGATGTATAGGCGTTTTCAGGCTGATATTCGGGAGAGACCGGAGAACAGTCCGGAAGGCGGTTCGGGAAACCATGGAGATTGTAAATGAAGATATGAGCCTTTTGGATGAGCTGAAAGGAAAAATGAAAGGGAAGGAATTTACCCTGATTCTGGATGCGGGACATGGTGGAAATGATGTAGGAACCGGTGATTCCCCTTATTATGAAAAAGATATCAATATGGACATTGTCAATGAGATGGTGCCCCTTTTAGAGTATTGTGGGGTTAAGGTTCTGCTTACCAGGGATGGGGATGAAACGGTTGCCTTGGAGGAACGCTCCGGATTTGCCAATGAGAGCGAAGCAGACCGTTTTGTCAGCATTCACTGTAATTATTGTGAAGGCGACGCATCGGTAGCGGGATTGGAATGCTATTATTGGGAAAGCAGTGGGATAGGGCAGAGCTATGCGGAAAGTATTGTCCATGCAGCGGAAGAAAGCGGGGAAATTAAGGTACGGGGTACCAGGACCCAGGATTTCCATGTGCTGAGAGAAACGCAGATAACTGCAGTTTTAATAGAGACGGGCTATATTTCCAACAGAGAGGAAGGAAAAAAGCTTATGGATTCCGATTACCAGAAGACCTTGGCTTTTTATCTGGTAAAGGGAATCATTGAGGGGTATCTGGATTCGGAGGAAGCGCCGCCTTATCAGCAGGCTTCAGGGGTTTAGTTCCCCAGAGCGCGGCACCAAAGACAAAGAAAAAGATAGAATAAATCAGGGGATGTTTAAAGCGGAAATAATACAATGTAATAGCCAGATTCCAAATAAATGTCTGGCATTCCCGCGTAAGGCTATATTCTGTGTTTGCATTGGCCTTGATAAATGCGTCAAGTTCTATGGCATATGATATTTCCATAATGCAGAAGGGAATGACAAACATCCAGTATAGGATAAGAATCAGGATGATAAGGTAGTGTATGACGCGGGAAATTCGTCCTGCTAATGGCTTTGCTCCTAAAAATGTACCGCTCGCCTGCATGATACACCAACCGGCGCAGCAAAGAAACAACGGATATGCAGACAACCGGTAAGCTATCTCCAATGCTGTATTAAATGTATCCATAGTATATTTTTTTAACCATGGACCGGCTACGGTCATAAATATTCCAAGCAATATAGTAATGAATAAGCCAATAATCAGTTTCAGGTATTCCCACTTTTTGCCCGGCGGCGTGGGAATGCCGAAAATCAGAATATTCACATCTGTATTCAACACCTCTGCAATTTTAACAAGCATATCGATATCAGGATTGGACTTTCCCGTTTCATAGTTGGAAACAGTCTGTCGGCTTACAAAAAGTTTTTCTGCAAGCTCATCCTGGGTCATTTTATTTTGAGTGCGTATGTTTCGAATGTTTTTTCCCACGTTAGCCATAGCAATCACCTCAAAATTATAGTATCCTAAATCTGTGGGAAAGTCACGCAAAGTATCTTTGCACCGGAAAAATTCAAAATTTTTGTAACCTTTTTATCTTTTTTCACATCTAACTTATGTAAAAAGCATAAGTTCCGGACAATATGCAAAATCCAAAAGAAACAAAGGGAGAGGCTAAAATGGATAAAGAGAAATTCAGTGCGGAAGTCCTGGCAGCAGAAAAAAGCATGTACCATATTGCAAAATCCATTGTAGGAAATGATGAGGATTGTGCCGATGCCATGCAAAGCGCCATACTTTCCGCCTACTCAAAACTTTATACATTAAAAAACGAGGCATATTTCAAAACATGGCTGACAAAGATTTTAATCAATCAATGCTATCAGCTTCTGAGGGAGAAAAAAGCCACGGTCTCCTATGAGGATTATATGGACGGGCAGTTTCCTGAGGAGTATTTACAGATAGAGGATGAACAATGCTCGGATGTATTTTTGGAAGTGATGAATTTAAAGGAGAAGTACCGTATCCCTTTTGTCCTTCATTATGTGGAAGGGTACTCTATAAAAGAAATAGCGGAAATGCTGGACATTTCGATACAGAACGTAAAGGTGCGTCTGTACAGAAGCCGGGATTTGCTCAGGGATAAGTTGAAAGGAGAGTATGGCTATGCATAATCAGGATAAAAAATGGACTATGGAAATCGGAGAAATTGACGGGATGATGCAGATTGAGAAAGAATTTCCAAAAGTGCCGGAAAAAATTCACGGAATGGTTTTGGAGACTCTGGAAAATCTGGAGGAAGAAAATCCCTCTGTGAAAAAAGGAGGCAATACAATGAAAATAAAGAAAAGAAGAGTAATCTGGGCGGCAGCGGCACTGGCAGCTATGTTTGGAACCACAGTTGCGGCAGCAGAACTGTTCCAGTGGAATGAGCAGGCGGCGGATTCTTTTAACAATCCGCCTCAGGAAGTGCAGAATGAGATGGTGGCGCAGGGCGTTGCTATGGAGCAGAATGCTTCCGCAACAGACCAAGGTATTACGGTGACTGTAAAACAAACAATTCAGGATAATAACAGACTGTATATCTTATTGGATGTGCAATGCGAGGAAGCGCTGATTGATGATAACAGCGGCTTTGACAAGTGGGATGTCATTACAAAGGATACAGAAGCATTTAATAATCTTGGGGCGTCCTTTGCAGAAAGCGCTCCTATAGCGAAAAAAGAGGAAAAAACCAATCGGGGATACTATGAGATTACCGGATTAAAGACCTATGGCAGGGAGTGGAATGAGGACAGTATCACATTGGATTTAGGACAGTTTAACTATCTCACTTATGAAGAGGACGGTTTGGGGACGCAACATATCATAGACGGAAACTGGAAGCTGGAGATTCCCCTTGGGGAGCAGACACAAGCGTTAACAAAAGTTTATGAGCCGGGCAGCCAGGTCATGGTTTCAGGAATGCCTGTAACCGTAAAGAGAGTGGAGATATCG
>CAZZHJ010000056.1:2614-5855 GCA_964653815.1 uncultured Lachnospiraceae bacterium | reverse complement strand
CAGCCAGGTCATGGTTTCAGGAATGCCTGTAACCGTAAAGAGAGTGGAGATATCGCCTATTTCAACAGTGATTGTTTATGAACTTGAGGATGTACAGAACGTTATCAATACTGCCTATGCCGACGAAGAGGATGTTTTCCTGTATGAGCTGCAATTAAGCGGGTTCCGCTATGATAATGGCGAAACAGAAATAAACGGCGCAGGCGGCGGCGCGAGCACCTGCTGGGACCGGGAAGCAGGAGAAGAGATCGATATAATAGGGCTTTGGGGCATAATTGAACCGGAGAAGGTAGAGGCTATCCTTTTAGGGGAAGATATGACGGCTGTGGAATTGAAATAGAACAGATTGAAATTGTAAGTTATGAGCGCATAGATTGGTTTCTATGCGCTCTGTTAGTTTTGTGTTAAAAGATAGAAAACATAGAAATATTCCGAAATCGGAACAAAAATGAGAAAAATTGAAAAATATTCCGAAATCGGAATATTCATTGAAGATATGAGCAATTTGTTCCAAAATGGGAATATATGATTGAGGAATAACTTGGAAGAAGTAAATTGTTATAGAAACCATTCTATGATAAAATAGTATTGATTTAAGGTAATTGTAGGGTTGATATTTCTTCGTTACATATCCAGTGCTTTTGAAAACCGTTATCAGGAGTTGATTCAAGAGCAACTTTTCGGGAGGTATAATTATGGACTATGCCACATTAAGTAACGAACAGAATTTCACAGTGTTTCGTTATGGAAGACATATGATACGTTTTAAAGCACCGTATTCTTTGGAAAATTTGCATTTTGATGTAGAAGAGTTTTTAGAACCTATAAAGGAAGTGAGGATTGAATATAGGTGATGTTAAAGAAATTGCTGACCGCAGGCAATTAAGGATTTCTATGAGCATGAAGAACTGATTGCTATTACAAAAGAATTAGCGAATACATTAAGGGAAAATAGGATTATAGACTGGCAGAAAAGAGATTCAGCCAGAGCTAAAATGCGTATGATGATTAAGAAACTTTTAAATAGGGTATAGTTTTATGGAAGGGAGGAATATGATTGGATAAGATTTTGCTTTATCATGGAAGTAGAGAAGAAGTAATTTTTCCCGAAATAAGAAAGACAAAATATACAAAAGATTTTTCATGGGGATTTTATTGTACCAACAGCTATGAACAGGCTTATAAGTGGGCGGACAGGAAAGCACAGAAGGGAATTATTAATATTTATTCTTATAAAATAAATAATAGCATGCGTGTTTTAAAATTTGAAAAAATGACAGATGAATGGCTTGATTTTATTGGTAAATGCCGTTCCGGTTATGTTCATGATTATGATATCGTGGAAGGACCGATGGCAGATGATACCATATGGAACTTTGTAAATGATTTTTTAAATGGCAATATAAGCAGAGAAATATTTTGGAAGCTTGCAGAATTTAAGCATCCGACACATCAAATAAGCTTTCATACAATGCGGGCTTTGGAATGCCTGACCTTTGAAAGGAGTGAAATGATTGATGGATAATAAGGAGAAGGATGATATTTTTTACGTTTGTTCATTAATAGAATTTATCTCCAGAGAGACTTGCAATCATAGGGGAGATATTGTGGGTTATTTTAATAAAAGCGATATAGCTAGGCAGTTAAAGCTGGCAGAGGTAAATCATTGTCTGTCTTTTGAGCAGGTGTCAGATGAGTTGATTGAGGAATATCAGATTCAAAGAGGAGATTTTGATACAGTTAAAGAATGCAAGTATTCAGTACCGACGTTTACATCAATCGGAAGAGTTTATCAGGAATTGGTTTCTTCTGTCTGCGAAAATGCAGATGTACCACAGACAATTATTGATGTCTTTTCCTCTTTCATCAGCGATGAGATATCGGATTTCAATTCCAATGTTTATTACAGCAACCCGGATTATTTAAGATGCTCTTTTCTTGAGGGAGAAATGCTGGCTTAGATATACGAAACCTAATCCCACCAGCAATAATAAACAGAATAACCATCGTCGGGATGTTGTGCAACCGGAACTAAATCGCCATTATTGCCAATAAGAAAAGTCGGCCGTGAAAAATCAGTCTCTTCCCCTATTTCGCTTGGGAATATATCTTCCGGTTCATTAAAGATTTGTTCTATCTCGGGAAGAGATAATTTACTATAAATAATCAAAGTTTCAGCATAAATAAACTGTTCATTGTTATCTTCCTCATATCCGTAAACTTCCACGAAAACTTTTGCAGTTTCATCTGCATGAAGCAGGTTTTCAATTAAAGCAATATATCCTTGTTTCCCGTCAAGATTTTCGCATGCAAAATCTGTAAAAGCATCTGCCGGGTCCAGAAAATCTTTATATGGAAACCAGTATTTATTTTCATAGCTTCTATTTTCTTCATCAGATTTCAGTAATGATAAAATAGTTTCTTTTTGCTTATCAAGCATAATATTTCTCCTTTTGAAACCCCGATTTTGTTGTACTCATTATAGTTTATTCTTAACAGGAGCGCAACGCCGGCAGTAAAAGAAAACTCTGTCACGAGTTTTCTCATGAATTTCCACAAAACCCCTTGCCACAATTTGTCTATTATGCTAGAATATCTTTCGGCGGCAAACAAATGTCCGTCGCAGAAAAACACAAACCCTAAGATTCCAAATAAATGAAGGATGTTTGAAAGAGGAGTTTTTCATGACAGAAACACCCAAATATTTTGTGGTAAAGCAAAAGGCTCTGCCGGAGGTGCTTTTAAAGGTAGCCGAGGCAAAGCGCATCATAGAATCGGAGAGAGTATCTTCCGTGCAGGAGGCGACGGAGCGGGTGGGCATCAGC
Organism: uncultured Lachnospiraceae bacterium; assembly: GCA_964653815.1. Classification (GTDB taxonomy): domain Bacteria; phylum Bacillota; class Clostridia; order Lachnospirales; family Lachnospiraceae; genus UBA2882. The sequence continues at coordinate 3,030 of CAZZHJ010000056.1, read as the reverse complement.
CGCAGTTCCTTCTATAAATATAAGGATGATATTTTTCCGTTCCATGACAATACGGAAGGGACAACCATTACCCTGACCTTTCAGATGGATGACGAGCCGGGGCTGCTTTCGGATTTGTTGAAAATTGTGGCGGAATATGGCGCTAACATTTTGACAATTCATCAGAGTATTCCCATTAACGGGGTTGCATCCCTTTCCATCAGCATCCAGATTCTTTCCAGCGAGTGTGACCTTTCGGGAATGATAGGGCGGATGGAAGCACAAAAGGGTGTACATTATGTAAAAATTATAGCTAAGGAGTAAAAGACATGGCAAAGGTAGCAGTTTTAGGATACGGAACAGTAGGAAGCGGAATCGTTGAGCAGAAGTTGCTCACTCAGTTGTGGCAGACCGGCAGAGCCTGCGAATCCGAAATT
>CAZZHJ010000056.1:0-2604 GCA_964653815.1 uncultured Lachnospiraceae bacterium | reverse complement strand
AGGATACGGAACAGTAGGAAGCGGACTCGTTGAAGTGATCAATATCAATCAGGAGCTCATCACCACAAGGGTGGGGTGTCCTGTGGAAGTGAAATATATTTTGGACCTTCGGGATTTCCCCGCAGACCCTTATGAAAATCTCGTTGTTCATGATGTAGATGTGATTATGAACGACCCGGAAGTGGAAATCGTCTGTGAGGCAATGGGCGGAACCGGAGCGGCATATGCCTTTACAAAGGCGGCTTTATCCAATGGAAAAAGCGTCTGCACTTCCAACAAGGCTCTGGTGGCAGAATATGGCACAGAGCTGATTGAGTTGGCAAAGGCTAATAAATGCAATTATCTTTTTGAGGCCAGCTGCGGCGGCGGTATTCCCATAATCAGACCCCTTCGCACCTCTCTTTCTCCGGAAAAGATTGTTGCCATTAAAGGTATTTTAAACGGAACCACCAACTATATTCTGACCAGAATGGAGCGGGAAGGAGCAGACTTTGATTCCGTATTAAAGGATGCCCAGGCATTGGGATACGCAGAAGCTAACCCGGAAGCGGATGTGGAAGGACATGACGCCTGCCGCAAGATTGCCATTCTTTCTTCTTTGGGATTTGGAAAAACAGTTTATTATAAAGATGTTTATACAGAGGGCATTACCAAGATTACAATGGAAGACTTTGCTTACATGAAACAGTTAAAAGCTACCATTAAGCTTTTAGGCATGAGCAGGGAAGTGGACGGGGAATATTTTGCCATGGTTGCACCCTTTGTTCTCACAAGGGAAAATCCCCTCTACAATGTTGATGATGTTATGAATGCGATTTTAGTAACAGGAAACACACTGGGCGATACTATGTATTATGGGGCAGGAGCAGGAAAGCTTCCTACGGCCAGCGCGGTTGTTGCAGACGTTTTAGAGTGTGTTCTCCATAAAGGTATCCATCTTTCCAGCAACTGGGAGCCTGAAAAGCTGACTTTGGCGGATGCAGCCTTAGCGGAATGGAAATTCTTTGTCCGTGTGCCCAAAGAGGATGAGGCAAAGATTCAGCAGGCATTCGGAGAAGTAAAAATGTTAGAAGCGGTTAAAGACGGAGAAACAGCATTTGTAACACCGGTTATGTCTGAGAAAGCCTATAAAGAAAAAGCTGATTCCCTCAATGTGATCAGCATGATTCGTATGGAGGGTTAAAGATGAAATATGTAATTGTTTTAGGAGACGGCATGGCGGATGAGCCTATTGAAAGTCTGGGTGGGAAAACGCCTCTTGCCTGTGCCAAAACTCCTGCAATGGATGAATTGAGCAAAAAAGGAGAAATCGGTCTGGTTCATACGATTCCCGACGGCATGAAGCCGGGTTCGGATACCGCAAATCTTTCCGTGCTGGGATATGACCCGAAGATTTACTATTCCGGGCGTTCCCCTTTGGAAGCCCTCAGCATCGGCGTTCCCATGAAGGATGCGGACGTTGCCCTTCGGTGCAACATCGTTACCATTTCCGATGATGATGTGCCTTTTGAGGAAAAGACCATTATAGACCACAGCTCCAGTGAAATCAGCACGGAGGACTGCGCTGTCTTATTAAATGAAGTGAAGAAAGAACTGGAAAATGACGAATATAAGTTTTATGTGGGCACAAGCTACCGCCACTGTTTAATCTGGGATAAGGGAGAAGTGGTAGAACTGGTACAGCCCCACGATGTGCTGGAACAGAAAATCGGACCCAATCTTCCCGAAAATCCGGTATTTCGTTCCATGATGAAAAAGAGCTATGAGATTTTAAAAGACCATCCTATTAATATAGAGAGAAAGAAAAAGGGATTAAATCCTGCTAACTGCTGTTGGTTCTGGGGTGCCGGAACCAAGCCTATGGTCGCTGATTTTAAAGAAAAGACCGGCAAATCCGGCATGATGATTTCGGCAGTAGACCTGTTAAAAGGTATTGCAGTGGGCTCCAATATGGCAGTGGCAAAGGTAGAAGGCGCTAACGGCGGGCTGAATACCAATTATACAGGGAAAAAGGATGCGGCAGTTAAGGCGCTGACAGAAGACGGTTTTGATTTTGCTTATATCCATGTAGAGGCTCCCGACGAAATGGGGCATCAGGGAAGCGTGGAAAAGAAAGTAAAGGCCATTGAAAATATTGATGAGTTTGTAATAGGTCCCCTTGTAGAGGAATTAAAGGAAAAAGGCGAGGATTTCAGAATGTTGATTCTGCCTGACCATCCCACCCCTATCAGGGTAAGGACCCATACATCGGATGCAGTTCCTTATCTTTTGTACGATTCCACCAAGGAAGAAACCCATACATGGGACTACAATGAGGCGGAAGCAAAGGAAAGCGGCAATTATGTTGCAAAAGGTCATGAGATGATCGATGTACTGTTTTCACGATAAAGCATATACACAGGACAATATTTAAGATAAAACAATTTTGAGGAGATATGAAAAATGAAAAAAGTAGTAAAATTCGGCGGAAGTTCTCTTGCAAGTGCCGAACAGTTTAAAAAGGTGGGCGAAATTATCCGCTCTGACAGCGACAGAAAGTATGTAGTGCCTTCGGCGCCGGGAAAGCGTAATTCCAAGGATACCAAGGTTACGGATATGCTTTAT
>CAZZHJ010000055.1:0-11507 GCA_964653815.1 uncultured Lachnospiraceae bacterium | reverse complement strand
AGGCTTTTTTGTGCAAAATATATAAGAAAGTATAGAGAGTAAGCATATGTTATATATTAAAAACGGCAGGGTAATTGACCCCTTAACAAAGAAAGACGGAATACTGGATGTGTTCATAAAGCAGGGGAAGATAGCAAAGGTGGCGGACAGAAAAGCCATGACGACATATCTGAAGGAAAACGGTCTGGATGAGAGCCGGAAGGACATGGAAGTGATTGATGCCGAGGGCTGTGTAGTGTCGCCGGGACTTACGGATGTGCATGTGCATTTCAGGGATCCAGGATTCACTTACAAGGAAGACATTTTGTCCGGGGCGAGAGCTGCGCTGGCAGGTGGGATTACCACCGTTGTCCTGATGGCAAATACCAAACCTGTGGTGGATAATAAAGAAACCCTGTCATACGTATTGCAAAAAGGAAAAGAAAGCGGGCTCCGTGTCAAGACCTGCGCTTCCATCAGCAAAGGATTAAAGGGAAAAGAATTGGTAGATATGGCGCTTTTAAAGGAAAAAGGAGCAGCAGGTTTTACCGATGACGGGATTCCACTTTTAGAGGAAGCTTTTGTGAAAGCGGCAATGGAACAGGCGGTAAAGCTGGAGATGCCTTTGAGCTTTCATGAGGAAAATCCAGCTTACATTACCAATAATGGCATCAATAAAGGAAAAGCAAGCGAGCACTATGGAATAGGCGGTTCGGACCGCATGGCGGAAATTTCCATGATTGACCGTGATATCCGGCTGGCACAGGAAACAGGAGCACAGATTGATATCCAGCATATCAGCACCAGAGAAGGTGTGGAACTGGTAAGAAAGGCGAGGGCAACCCATAGCAATATTCATGCGGAGGCAACGCCCCATCATTTCTCCCTGACAGAGGATGCTGCCATCAAATACGGAACGCTGGCTAAGATGAATCCGCCACTTAGGACGGAAGATGACAGGATGGCAATTATTGAAGGCCTGGCAGACGGAACCATTGAGATTATTGCAACGGACCATGCGCCCCATGCCGCGGAAGAGAAGGAAAAATCCCTTACGGAAGCACCCAGCGGTATTCTGGGTCTGGAAACTGCCCTTCCTCTGGCCGTTACCAATCTGGTCAGGCCGGGGCATATGACGCTGATGCAGGTAATCGAAAGAATGACTCTGGGTCCGGCAGCGCTTTATGGTTTTGAGCCGGACAGTATAGAAGAAGGAAAGCGGGCGGATGTGATCATATTCAATCCGGAAGAGACTTTCCGGTATGAGAAATCCTTATCCAAATCCCAAAACTCCCTGTTTTTGGGACAAACTCTGTATGGTAAGCTTTATACAACTATTGTTGACGGGGAAATTGTATACCAAAGGAAATAAAATTAGAAGAGAGGTACTCTCATGGGAAAAAGAAAAGAAACGGCGGTTGTCTGGAGGCAGACGGAAATCGCCCAGGACATTTATGATATGTGGATTAATACCGGACTGGCAGAAGAAGCAAAGCCGGGGCAGTTTATCGGCGTTTATCCGGAAGATAAATCCATTTTGCTGCCCAGACCTATCAGCATTTGTGAAGTGGATAAAGAAAAAGGACGGCTCCGTATTGTATACAGGACGGCAGGAAAAGGAACCACGGAATTTTCCAGATATCATACCGGGAAAAAAGTTGAGATACTGGGAATACTGGGCAACGGATTTCCCCTGGAAAAGGCAGAAGGTAAAAAATGCTTCCTTATGGGAGGCGGTATCGGCATTCCGCCCATGCTGCAGCTGGCAAAAGAACTGCACGCCATGGGAAATTGTGAGGTAAATATCATTGCAGGTTATAGGGATGCCAATCTGTTTTTGGACAAGGATCTGGAAAAATACGGCAGGTTTTATATTGCGACAGAGGACGGCAGCGCAGGAACGAAAGGAAATGTTTTAAATGCCATAGAGGAATACGATCTAAAGGCGGACGTTATTTTTGCCTGTGGTCCCATGCCCATGCTCCGTGCCATTAAGCAGTATGCAGAGGCTAACCAAATGGAAGCCTATATTTCTTTGGAAGAGAGAATGGCATGCGGGGTAGGAGCCTGTCTCGGATGCGTATGTAAAACCACCCATAAGGACGCTCATTCCCATGTGAATAATGCTAGGATTTGTACAGACGGTCCTGTTTTTGATGCAAAGGAGGTAGAAATCTGATGGCGGAAAGAGAAATACAAAAGACGGTAAACGGCGAGGCTCTCAATACATCCGTTAATATTGCGGGCGTTGTTTTAAAAAATCCTGTTATGACAGCCTCAGGCACCTTTGGCTCAGGCATGGAATACGGGGAATTTGTGGATTTAAATAAATTGGGGGCAGTGGTTACCAAAGGTGTTGCCAATGTTCCGTGGCCCGGCAATCCTACTCCCAGGATTGCGGAAACCTACGGAGGGATGTTAAATGCCATCGGTCTTCAGAATCCGGGCATAGAGGTATTTATAAAGCGTGATTTGGAATTTTTGAAGCAGTTTGACACACGGATCATTGTCAATGTGTGCGGCAAGAGCGTGGAGGATTATGTAGAGGTAGTGGAACGGCTTTCCGATGAAGCGGTGGATATGCTGGAAATCAATGTTTCCTGCCCCAATGTAAAAGAAGGAGCCATTGCTTTCGGCCAGAAGGCGGATGCCCTCTACCACATTACAGAGGAAATTAAAAAGAAGGCAAAGCAGCCGGTGATCATGAAACTGAGCCCCAATGTAACGGATATTACAGAGATGGCAAAGGCTGCAGAGGCGGCGGGGGCAGATGCCCTTTCCCTGATCAATACCATTACAGGCATGAAAATAGATATTCATAAGAGGACCTTTGCCCTTGCAAATAAAACGGGCGGCATGTCAGGCCCTGCCATTAAACCCGTAGCGGTGCGTATGGTCTATCAGGCGGCGGGCGCCGTCAAAATCCCTGTTATCGGAATGGGAGGCATTTCAAACGGCGAGGACGCTATTGAATTTATGTTAGCAGGTGCTACTGCAGTCAGCGTAGGGGCGGCTAACTTTATAAATCCTTATGCGATGGAAGAGACCGTAAAAGGGATAGAGGCCTATATGGAACAATACGGGATAACTGATATCAATACAATAATTGGCGCCGTAAGATAAAATTTTGGAATAACCTTTTTAGTTGCTTCATAGGATGTATTAAGCAGCTAAGGAGGTTATTTTTTTCATGTTGGATCTTGTAAAGAAAAATATACATATGGATTGCATCAAAGCAAAAGCCGGGAACCAGATTACGGTGGAAGATGATGTAAATATTCCGGATTTGAGACCTGATATAGATAAAGTCATATTTCATTCGGGAGTCATTAAAATTGAGGAGGCAAAGGCCGGCAACGGACAGGTCACGGTCAGGGGTGTGCTGACAGTCAATACCCTGTATGTCAGTGACGAGGAAGAAGAGCCTTTGGGAAAAGTGGAAACCAGTCTGCCCTTTGACGAGCAGCTGCATATGGATGGAGTGGAGGCCGGAGACCCGGTGTATATCCGCCATACATTGGAGGATCTTTCCATAGGCATTATCAATTCCCGGAAAATCAGTATAAGGGCATTGCTGACACTGGAGCTCAGTGTCAGGGAGATTTTTGATGAATCCGCCGCTGTGGATGTGGAAACAGAGCTTATGGCGGAATACCGCAAGAAGCCTTTACAGATTATGGAGACTGCAGTGTGCAAAAAAGATATTTTCCGTTTCAGACATGAAGAAACCCTTCCCTCGCACCTGCCCAATGTATTTGAGGTGCTGTATGGCTCTGTGCTTCCCGGAACGGTGGAATGCATTGCGGGAGAGGAGAAGCTTTTAGTCAGGGGAAATGTGAAGCTGTTCTTCTTGTATGCGCCCGACGGAGAAGAGGGAGGAGCAAGATTCTATGAGGCAGTAGTGCCCATGCAGGGGGAGGTTCCATGCAGCGGCATTCATGATATGATGATTCCCTGTATCGGTATTTCCCTGGGTAGTGTGGAATATGAGGTAAAACCGGATTTTGACGGAGAGGACCGGGTTTTTGCCATTGAAGCGGTCTTTGATTTGGATATTAAGGCATATGAAGAGAATGTTTATGAGATTCTGGCGGATATGTACGGCATTACAAAAGAAATTGAAACGGAGTGTAAAGACGGCAGCTTCATGAACCTTTTACGGAGAGACAGCGGCAAGACACGGATTAAAGAACGGATGGAACTGAATAATTCTAACCTGATGGCACTGATCCACCACGAGGAAACTGCAATGCTTGAAGATGTGGAAGTGGAAGGAAGCGAAATGACGGTTAGAGGAAATGTTCATCTGCGCTGTCTGTATACAACGGGCGATGAAATGACCGGTTATGGATATATGGAAAAAGACATTCCTTTCACTTATACTTTGGATATAGGAAATGTGGAAGGCAGGGAAATTTCCCAGGATATCCGGATTTCCATAGAACAGATGGAACTGACCGTTCTCGACAGCAGCCAGATGGAATGCAACGGCGCCGTAGCAATTACAATCCTTGTGTTTGAGGAAAAGAAAGAGCCCATTATCGTCGGCGCATCTGTCTGTGACCTGGATGGGGAAAAAATGAAAAACTTGCCGGGCATGGTCATCTATGTGGTAAAAGAAGGCGACAGCCTGTGGCAGATAGGAAAAGAATATTACATTTCCGTAGAAGCTATTAAGGCCATGAACGGTTTGACAAAGGATGAAATTCAGCCGGGAGATAAACTCCTGCTTATGAAAAATACAATAGAGCAAGTGTAAGACAGGCGGATAAAATAGCTGCCGCAGAGGAAGAAGTATCTGTATAATAATGGTATTATTTTCCTTTTGCGGCGGCTTTTTCATACTTGAAAAGAAAGCGTGAGTTCGATATAATTGTGTATACAAAGTACGCTTTTTGTACAAAGTACATTAAAAATACAATCCGTCGGATAATCAGACTTACGGGAATACGGGAGATTTATGAAATTAGTAAAAAATGCTTATGCCAAAATTAATCTGGGGCTTGATGTGCTCCGCAGAAGGGATGATGGGTATCATGAGGTAAAGATGATCATGCAGATGACAAGCCTGTATGATACTTTGACTTTTGAGAGCAGGGAAGATGAGAAAATTTATATTCATACGGACCACGCAAAGGTTCCCTGTGATGAGCATAATCTGATTTATAAGGCGGCAATGGTCTTATTTGAAGAGACAGGCAGCAGGATTGGGGCGGATATTACCCTGGAAAAGAGAATACCTGTGGCGGCAGGGATGGCAGGCGGCAGTACCGATGCTGCGGCCGCATTGATTGCATTCAATGAAATGTTGGGACAGCCCTTAAGCCGTGAAAGATTAAAAGAAATTGCGGTAAAAGTTGGGGCGGATGTGCCCTATTGCGTTATGGGAGGGACAGCCCTTTCAGAAGGAATCGGAGAGATTCTTACCGTTTTACCGGCTCCGCCAGAGGCCTTTCTTGTAATTGCTAAGCCGGATATTGATGTATCCACGGCATTTGTTTATCAGAATTTGCATCTTGAAAGCATTTCCGAACATCCGGACATTGACGGCATGACAGAAGCGTTACAGGCAGGAAATTTAAAACGGATTACGGAGCTTATGGGGAATGTGCTGGAGACAGTGACCATACCCGCATATCCGGTTATAGGGGAAATAAAAAGAATATGCTGCGAAGAAGGGGCTATGAATGCGCTGATGAGCGGCAGCGGACCAACGGTATTTGCAGTGTATGATTCTGAAGAAAAGGCAAAAAATGCTGCAAAGCGTATCCAAAATGAGGGGTTATCACAAGAGGTATTTTTAACTGGGTTTCAAAAAACGGAGGTAACAGGATGATGCTCGATATGCTGCAACAAAACATGAACGAATATCTTCCCCTGCGGGATGTGGTGTTTAACACCCTGAGACAGGCAATTCTTACAGGCGAATTAAGACCCGGGGAAAGGCTGATGGAGATTCATCTGGCGGACAGACTGGGAGTGAGCCGCACTCCTATCAGGGAGGCAATCCGGAAGCTGGAGCTGGAAGGACTGGTGGTAATGATCCCCAGGAAGGGAGCTCAGGTTGCCCGGATAACGGAAAAGAATCTGAAGGATGTGCTGGAGGTCAGACGTGCATTGGATATGCTGGCAGCCCGACTGGCATGCCACCGCATGAGCGATGAAGAGAAAAAGGAGTTAAAAAAGGCCTGCGATGAATTTGCCGGTGTAGTGAAAGACAATAATACAAAAGATATTACGGAAGCGGATGTACGTTTCCATGATATTATCCTGAAATCCACCAATAATGAACGTCTGATTCAATTGGTAAATAATCTGGCTGAGCAGATGTACCGCTACAGACTGGAATACATTAAGGATTCTTCCTATCACAGCAGACTAGTGCAGGAGCATGAAGCCATTTATCATGCCATTATCAACAACCAGGAAGAAAAAGCGGCAGAGGCCGTAGTGCTTCATATTGACAATCAGGAAAAGACCATTATTCAACATTTGCATCTCAATGGGTAAATTTTAAAGGATAAACTGTATAAATTGATTTCCATTTGTCCAGACTTCTGAAAAAGAACAGAAAAGAAGGAGACAGAAATGGAAACAGGCAGAAAGAGGATTTTGGGAGAAGCGGCGTTTTACGGAATGTTAGGAATGATTTATGCATCCTTGTTTTTCTTCGGGGCGCTGTACCCACAGTTTGGGATTCCTTCTCAGAGCATTGTCCGTGAGACAGAAACTGATGAGGATGAAGAGACAACAGACGGGGAAAAAGTGGTTTATAAGAGTCTGTTAGTGGAACGGTTAAAGGAATGGTTTTAATTGGGAAAACAGGTTAGAATACAGGTCAAAGGAATACAGAGCGCCACAGGCGGAGAAGAGATTACCACTACAGCCGTGGGAACGATGCTCTATAAAGAACCCTACTATTATGTTTCTTATGAAGAAAAGCTGGATCAGGAAGCCAGCCGCATGAGTAAAACGGTACTGCGGTATTCGGATAAGGAACTGCGGGTTACGAGAAAAGGCGAAGTGGAAAGCGTGCTGGAATTTACAGAAGGGAATGTGCACAACAGTCTCTATATGACGGCCATGGGTAACTTTGAAGTTGCCCTGATTACGGACAGGCTTTTCATAGACTGCCATGAAACAGGGGCGCATGTAGACGTCGATTACAGAATCGGGCTGAACTCCATGCCGCCGGTAGAGGGAAAACTCAATATACATATTGAAGAAACAGGACTGTAAAAAATGAGGCATGAAGGATAAACAATTTATCCCTCATGCCCCGTCTTTTTACAGTCTCATTTTATTTTACCTGGCTGACGCCGGCTTTTTCTTTAGCCTTTTCCCAGGTTCTTGCCCAAAGGCCCTTTTTCTTTTCGGGGGCTTTGTCTTTAGAAACACGGTAGCCTCTTACTTCAGTAATATAAATACCGCTGACTACGGCTTTTACTTCTTTCTTTACCGGAACGGAATCAAAGATTTTTTCATCACATACCAGGTTCATAACCTGAGGCCCTACTTTTACTTTTACAATGGGGAGCTTGGATCCGCGCATTAGCTTGGGGGTCTGCTGGATAATTGCCTGAGGTAGTCCCGAATCTTTTATTTTTAACCGTTTCTTATCAATAATCAACATGGATATGGTCTGCTTGTTGGCATCTATCTGCATCTGCTGTTCTTCTTGTCTTGCCTTGGCTTTTTTGCCCAGGAAGTAAAGAGCGATGCCGATTGCCGCAATAATAACCAGCGTAATAACCAGTGCTATAATCGATCCTGTACTCATGAGAAATCCTCCTTGTATTGAAACTCATAAACAGTATGTATTTTACCATTCTTTAGCCCAAAGTGCAAGAAAATCCACTTCCCAGACAGGTTGTTTTTAAAAATTTTAGAAAAATCTCAGAGGTACAGGGATTTACATAAGTTGGCCAATGTGCTACACTAATACTATCTATAGATATATCTATAAATAGATTGAGGAGACGATTTATGAAAAAGAAATTATGTGTAACTGCAGTATTGATGCTGATGATGGCAATGCTTTGCGGATGTGGAGGCATTAATCCGGATAAGTATGTTACTTTAGGTAATTATAAGGATTTGAGTGTGGAAGTGACTTACATGACTTTCACGGAAGCTGACCTGCAAAACGGCATTGACCAGGAGCTGCAATATTATATCGAAGTTTACGACCTGTATGAGTATGAGCCTATTGCAAGTGCAAATACGGTGGAGCAGGGTTCGGTTGTTAATATCGATTACGAGGGAACGATCGATGGAGAGATTTTTTCAGGAGGTTCTGCTGAGCAGGCGCATCTGGAAATTGGTTCGGGACATTTTATCGAAGGCTTTGAAGAAGGGCTGCTAGGTAAAAGTGTTGGCGAGAATGTGGTGCTGAACCTGACTTTCCCTGAAAATTATAATCCTGACGTTGCGGGAAAGGATGTAGTATTTTCTGTATCCATCAATTCCATTGACGAAAGGAAAACTCCTGAATATAACGATGAACTGATTCAGGCGTTGAATATGGGTGAGATCGTTACAACCTTTGAAGATTATGAAAACGCATACCGGGAGTACATGCAGAGTACCTGTGACGAGCAGAATGAAACAGCATTGCAGACTGCAATCTGGGATGCAGTGTATGCGTCCTGTGAAGTTGGGGAACCCCCTGAGGAAATGGTAGATAAGCAGTATGACGATATGAAGGAATATTTTGAAAATTATGCTTCCTACTACAGCATGGATTTGGAGACTTTCGTAACTACCCAGATGAATCTGGATATGGAAACTTTTGAAGAGAGAAATAGGGAAAATGCCATCCAGGAGGCAAAAAACGAGTTGATTTATATGGCACTTGCCAAGGCGGAAGGTATTAGCGTCAATGACAGCCTGATGAAAGAAGTTGCCGAAGAGGAATATTCCTTATACGGCTATGCGTCGGCGGATGAGCTCATAGAATCCATAGGAGAAGAAGACTACAAATCCTATGTCATGAGAATGAAAGTAATGGAGAGACTTGCGGAAGTAGTTACAGTTGTAGAAAATGAACCCGTTTCCATGTTTGCACAGTAAAATACAAAAGCAAAGGAATATACAATGAAAAAGCGTATTCTTAGTGTACTCTTAATTTTAGCCCTGTCTTCGGGATATAGCCTGCAGGTATTTGCCACCACTGCGGAAGAAGTAAGGGAAGAGCAGGAAAAGACCGAAGAACAACTGAATGAATTGAATGAACAGATGGAGACCATGGAAGGCCAGAGAGCGGCTGTTGAAGGAGAGATTACTGTCCTGGACACCGAGTTGGTGGATATCCTCACCAGTATCAGCATCTGTGAGGATGAAATTGCGGCTAAAGAGGATGAAATAGACATTGTAAAAGAGGAACTAGAAGAAGCCAAAGAGCGGGAAGCCACCCAGTACGAGGATATGAAGACCAGAATACGTTTTATGTATGAAAGAGGAGAGCAGGCATATCTTCAGATTTTCCTGGAAGCAAGCAATTTTTCTGAGATGCTCAACAAGGCGTCTTATGTGGAAAAGCTTTATGAATATGACAGGCAGCTGTTGTTGGAATACGAGGCTACCAAACAGGAGATAGCGTCCATTAAGGAAGAACTGGAACTGGAAGAAGCGGATCTTCTAATTTCCCAGAGGGAGTTAAAAGAACAAAAAGATTATCTGGAAGTAGTCATTGCAGAGAAACGTGCTACCGTTGCTAATTTTGATACACAGCTTGCTCAGGCACAGCAGGAGGTCACCAGTTACAAAAATCTGTTAAAGGAACAGAATGAGCAGATCAGAAGGCTGGAGAAAGAAGAACGGGAAAAGCGGGAGAAGGAAAAAGAAAAGGAAAAAGAACAGCAGGCCCAAAATGACGACAACCTTCTTGCCAGCGCAGCACAGGCCAATGGAGATAATGATTTCCAGAATACAGGAGTAGTACAGCAGCCAGAAGGCGAAAATGAAGGAAATAGTCCTGCAGCAACTGGAAACGAGGGCGACAATAGCCCTTCGGCCGGAAGTGATGGTGGTGGTTCTGGGCTTGGACAGCAGATTGCAAATTATGGCTGTCAGTTTATCGGCAATCCGTATGTGTATGGCGGAACAAGCCTGACGAACGGAACGGACTGTTCCGGTTTTACCAAGGGAGTTTACGCACATTTTGGCATTACGCTTCCAAGGGATTCAACAAGCCAGCGATTTGCAGGAAGAGGCGTATCCTATGAAGAGGCAAGACCGGGAGATATTATCTGTTATGCCGGCCATGTGGGACTTTATATAGGAAACGGTCAGATTGTGCATGCAAGTACGGAACGGACAGGGATTAAAATCAGCAATGCCACCTATCGTACTATTCTGGCAGTCAGAAGAATCGTAGATTAATTTGTATTGAATAGAGACAGTATTAGCTTGGTCTGATGGATAACATTTCAGACCAAGTTTTTTAATTTGCGGCAGTTTGCGGAGAATATTTTAGTGGCTATACCAAAAGGAGAAAGTGAATGGAGCGGGAAGAAATCATAGCGTACTGTATGACATTCAAAAATACATATAAAGACAATCCTTTTCGTGACGAAAAGCAGATGACTGTTAGCCATAAGGGGAACAGAAAAGTTTTTGCATGGTTTTATGAGGCGCAGGGAAAGGAATATGTCAGGTTTCGATGCCATAGAAAGTCGGGAGAAAAATGGGCACAGATGTTTTCCCATTGCCGCATGGGTTTTACCTATGAGGAGGTCTGCTGGATTGAAGTAGACATAGAAGCGGGACTGCTGACCCATGAAATGATAAAGAATCTGGCAGAGGAAAGTTACGAACTTACAAAGCCGGAAAAGAGACAAGGGTATTATGATTGGCATTTTGCGTAATATATAGAACCCTGATTCCAGATGTATGAAGATGGGGTTCTATTTCATTTCTTTGATTAGTTTATAAATAAGCTCTTTCTGATTATCTGTCAATGATATCCAATGATTAAACAACTCTCGTTGCTCATTGTTCAATTGAACGATGTGGCTATCTTCTGTAAAGAATTGGGCTAAAGTAATTCCAAATGCGGAGCAGATTGATTCTAAAGTAGAAATTGACGGCACGGTATTTCTGCGATGTATATTGGCAATGGTGGATGAAGAAAGGCCCGATTCTGCTGATAATTTGTAGTCAGACCAATTTCGCTCTTTCATTAGCATATCGATTCGTTTTATTACATCCATGCCAATACCTCCAATCTGTATATATTATATTGCTCAAAAGAGCGGAAAAATAGAACTCATATGTAATGCTGATATTGCTCAAATGAATAGTATATGATATCATAGACTATATTTACGGAGAAAAAGTTATGGGCATTTGATTGACCCAAAACTATTACTGCAAAATACTATGAGCAAAGCAATTTAAAATGTATTAGATAGAACCTGATAAAGTGGGAAAGTATTAATGTTAGTAATACGATAATTAGTGTCAACAAAGAGTTATTTTTGGAGAAAGAAAAATTGGCATTTTGATAAGCAGCAGAAAAGTGTTGG
>CAZZHJ010000054.1:0-11612 GCA_964653815.1 uncultured Lachnospiraceae bacterium | reverse complement strand
CATGCAATCAGGGTCTGCGGTTCAACATCCCCATGATGGGATTCTACCGCATTGATAACCGTTGCTGATTCCTTATATTTTCTACACAACTCAGATCCTAACTGAATATGGGATCCTTCCATTTCATGGTCTACAGCCTTGCCGATATCATGAAGCAAACCTGCTCGCTTTGCCATTCTTACATCAAGTCCCATTTCTGCCGCCAGCAAGCCTGACAACTGGGCAACCTCGATAGAATGCTTTAAAGCGTTCTGACCATAGCTGGTCCTGAACTTCATTTTTCCGAGTAACCGTACAAGTTCGGGATGAATTCCGTGTACACCGACCTCTAATAAAGTCGCTTCTCCTTCTTCCCTGATCATAACTTCTACTTCTCTCTGTGCCTTTTCAACCATTTCCTCGATTCTCGCCGGATGAATACGTCCGTCTAAAATCAGTTTTTCCAAGGCGATACGAGCCACTTCCCTCCGGATTGGATCAAATCCTGAAAGAATAACTGCTTCCGGCGTATCATCAATAATCAGATCAACACCGGTCAAAGTTTCAAGAGTTCTGATATTTCTACCCTCTCTACCAATTATGCGACCTTTCATTTCGTCGCCGGGAAGCTGTACCACCGAAATGGTTGTCTCTGAAACATGGTCTGCAGCGCATTTCTGAATTGCATTGACAACATATTCCTTTGCTTTTTTATCCGCTTCCTCTTTGGCCCTGCTCTCCATTTCTTTAATCATGACAGCAGTTTCATGTTTTACTTCGTCTTCAACAATTTTCAATAAATATTCTTTTGCTTGTTCGGAGGTTAAACCTGAGATTCGTTCCAGTTCCTGCACCCTTTGTTCATTGAGCTTTTCTATCTCCGCTTTCTGCTTTGATAATTGCTCTTCCCTCGCAATGATGCTTGCTTCTTTCTTTTCGATTGCTTCAGCTTTCTTGTCGATATTCTCTTCCTTCTGCTGAACACGTCTCTCGAAACGTTGTGCCTCTGCTCTGCGTTCTTTGATTTCTTTATCCAGTTCGTTTTTGGTACGAATGGATTCTTCCTTCACTTCAAGCAGTCCTTCACGTTTCTTTGCCTCTGCAGTTTTCAAAGCCTCGTCAATAATTTCCCTGGCTTTTTCATCCGCATTTCCCATCTTCGCTTCTGTTACCTTTTTGTGATAACTGGTAACACTTACGATTGTAATCGGAACGGCAATAACAAGCGTCACTACAATGGCTATTATAATTTGGACCATTGTACAGGAGCACCTCCTTATTAAATTTTCATTGTACAAATATCTCAAAATAGAATGATATGTAACCAATTCATTCTAAGGCGCGATTTTACAACACTTCAATTTTAAACTTATTTACCTGTTATGTCAAGTCCCAAGGCAAATATAGGGCACAATTTATCCAAAGCAGATTTATAATTTTTCCCATTCTTCGTCATTTTGACCATAACTATCAAAAACTCTCATGATTTTGTCATAAGAAAAGCCCTTTTGCAGCAATGTCCTCGTCATTTTATTTCTTTTTTCCCACGCATCATCACTATCCGGCAGAAAGTTCTTTTTCTTCAAGAAACGGTAAATCAGGTTTTCTTCTTCCGGGGCATTTCCCTCATCGCAGTACTCCTGATAGGCATTGCTTATAATCTCATCTGCAATCCCCTTTTCTTTTAATTTCCTGAGTATCTGCTGTTTGTTCAGTCCGCTTCCGTGATAGAAAATGTAATCCGCCGCGTATTGTTCGTCATTAATATATCCGTAGGATTTCACATAGGCAACTGCATTTTCAACACATACTTTGGGATACTGGCTCCTTTGAAGCTTTTCCCTTAGCTTTTTTTCTGTATATGCCCTGCTTTTCAACAGATTCATAGCCCGAAGCTTTGCACGCTTCATCAAAACCTCATTGATAATCCTGTCATACGCATCATCTGCCAGGGCTTTTCCCTTTTGAATGCCGTATAACTTAAGTTCGCCTTTGTATAATACAAAGGCAAACTCATCGTTAATCATTATTTTACATTGCTTTTTTGATATCTCAATAATATCAGTTACCATACACAAATTACTTATCCCGTTTCCTGTTATTCTTTATCAGACGGAGCACCTTTTTGCTCTTCTGCGCTGTCCTCCGTCTTGATCAGACCATAATGCTCCCGTACTTTTCTCTCAATCTCATCACACATCTCGGGATGCTGCTGGAGAAATATCTTGGAGTTTTCCCGGCCCTGTCCAAGCTTCTCGCCTTCATAGGCATACCATGCACCGCTTTTATTTACCACACTGCATTCTGCCGCCAAATCCAGAATATCCCCTACAGCAGAAATGCCTTTTCCGAACATAATATCAAATTCGGCAATTTTAAAAGGGGGTGCAATTTTATTTTTGACAACTTTTACTTTTGTCCTGTTTCCCATAGCTTCGCCGTTTACCAAAAGCTGCTCTTTTCTTCTGACATCCAGTCTGACGGACGAATAGAACTTTAACGCATTGCCGCCTGTGGTAGTTTCCGGATTGCCAAACATAACTCCCACTTTTTCACGAAGCTGGTTGATAAAAATGACCGTACAATTTGATTTACTGATAACCGCAGTCAGCTTCCTCAATGCCTGGGACATAAGCCTTGCCTGTAATCCCACATGGGAATCACCCATATCTCCATCAATTTCAGCCTTGGGCACCAATGCTGCCACGGAATCCACCACAACAATGTCAATGGCGCCTGACCTTACCATGGTCTCACAAATCTCTAAGGCCTGTTCTCCACAGTCGGGCTGTGAAATATATAAATTGTCAATGTCTACCCCTATATTCTTGGCATAGCTAGGGTCTAATGCATGTTCTGCATCAATAAATCCCGCTATTCCGCCTCTCTTCTGCACTTCTGCAATCATGTGCAGGGTTACGGTTGTCTTTCCGCTGGACTCCGGTCCGTAAATCTCAATAATACGTCCCTTAGGAATCCCTCCTAAGCCCAATGCAATATCCAGGCTCAGTGAACCGGTAGGAATTGTCTCCACATTAATCTGATTGGCAGGATCTCCCAGTTTCATCACAGCGCCTTTTCCGTAGGCCCTCTCAATTTGTGAAATGGCAGCATCCAATGCTTTTAATTTTTCATCTTTTTCCATAGCGTTCTCCTTTACAAGGAACATTTGTTCGTCTTTATAATAATATAAAACAAATGTTCGATTTTGTCAACATTTCTTTTTATGAAATCCAGTATAACAGCAACGCTGTCCCTTAAAACTCCCTCAATGGCATCACATCTTTCTTTTTTTATTAAAAATCGGGAAAATATCGGCGAACCGCCTAAAGCAGAATGCTTTTAGATGCTGTTACTTTATCACATTATTTTTCAAATAGCAATGAATTTCTATAAAAATATTAACGGCATACTGCGGAAATCACTTGCAGCATGCCGCCAAATTTTCACAAAATCTTAATAAGATTTCATATATTGCTCATAATCTGTCAGAGTTGCGGAAAACCATCCATATTTTTCTTCTGTTTCATAATTAATTCCGATTTCCAGACCACAAGGTGTGTAATAAGCAATCAGATGATCTTCATCTTCCAAAAATTCCCTGAATTCATCATCACTAAAGTGTTCTAATGCCGTAATCAGTCCATTCTGGTCCTCGCAGATTTCTCTGTAATCACTGATAAAGTCATCAGAAATATCCAGAATTTCCGTATTCTTAAGAACCGTACCTGTTTCAATATCTATGTTGACACAGTTAAGGATTCGTCTGATACTTGTAGCGCTCTCGTAATAGATATCTGCTGTCACACTGAGGGTCTGTTCGTCATTATAGGTAATATAAGATTCAACCTCCGCCACATAGCCTGCACCATATCTTTCAAATTCGTATTCATAGTCGTCTATTTCATCATGATACAGTTTGGCAGGCATCATAGCCACGTTTTCTAAAGCTTTATTAATCGCCGTCAGATTGGGAATATCTCCTTCAAGCTGATAATAATTGATACGTATGCATACATTATTTTCTCTTTCCAGCTCTTCGTAATTTTCATGGACCATATCATAAGAAACACTCTCATCAATGCAGTTGCACAACTCATAGTAATAGTCTGTTCCTACATCTTCAGGGTCGTAATTATATGGTTCACGCTTCCAATACTCATCGTCATCCCAGTCAATATCATCCACAAAATCCATCAAGTCATCATAACTGTAATCATCGTCATAATCATAGTCATCGTCATAATCATAATTATAGTTATAATTATAATCATCATCGTAATTGTATAAATCGTTGTCATCCTTACCTTCATTTGTAGAATTCAATGCCGATACACAAGCAATGACAACTCCGATTACAAGCACCAGCAAAAGTACGATACCGCCAACAATAATTGCAATGACGCCGCCGTTGCCACCCTTTTTCGGCGGCTGGCTGTAGTAACCGTTTCCGTTTTGCTGATAATACCCGCCCTGTGCGTTCTGGTAATACTGATTTTGATAATTTCCGTTTTGATTGTACTGATTCTGGTTGTACTGGTTTTGATTATAACCGTTTTGTGTATACTGGTTTTGATTGTATCCGTTTTGTGTATACTGGTTTTGATTGTATCCGTTTTGTGTATACTGTCCCTGATTATAACCGTTTTGCCCATATTGATTCTGATTATAGCCGTTTTGATTATAACCATTCTGATTGTACTGATTTTGGTTATACTGGCTTTGATTATTCATATTTTGACTATACTGATTTTGGCTGTCAGCACTCTGTGTATAATAATTCTGATTATACTGAACCTGCTGCACATCTTCTGTGCCTTGTGCGGCCGCGCCGGCATCCGCATTACTGTTGTCATAACCGTTTTCTGTATTGTAGGTATTCATCCCTTCGCTCTCAGGGCTTTTACCAAAGCCGCAGCTGGGGCAGACCCCATCCCGTAAAAGCGCCCCACACTTAGGGCAAAATCCGTTATTTAATTGATTATCCATTTTCCTCTCCCTTTCCTCATCTGTTCTTTTTCTGTTTTCCGTCGCCAAAAGTCACTTCGCTGAAATATTCCAGCACGCATTGTCTGAGCAATGTCAATGCGGCCACTACTGCTGATTCCCTGATTTTCATCCGGCTGCCGCTAAAATGATATTCAACCACTTTCGTCTTTCCTTTTACGCTGCATCCGATATATACCAGTCCTACCGGCCTTTCCTCGGTGCCGCCGTCCGGTCCCGCAATTCCCGTAACCGAAAGTGCCACATCCGCTTTGGTCAGAAGCGATACTCCCTGTGCCATTTCCTCAGCAACTTTGGCGCTGACAGCCGTATGCTTCTTCAACGTGGACTGCTTGACACCAAGCACCTTCCGTTTTGCCTTATTGGAATAGGTCACATATCCCGCCTTAAACACCTCGGATACTCCCGGCACATTGATCAGCCTTGCCGAAATCATGCCGCCTGTACAGGATTCCATGGTGGAAATCGTCAATTCATTTGCCAGTAGCAAATCCACGCAGGACTGTTCCAGCGTAACTTCCTCATGAGTCGTGTAGATATCTTCCTCAAACCGCTTTTTCAATTCTTTGATTACCGGCTTTATCATCTTAAGGGCTTCCTTTTCATCTTCCGCCGCTGCCGTCACGCGGATATGTACTTCGCCGGTTTTTGCATAGGTTGCAATTGTGGGGTTATTCTGGCTTTCTATCAGATCCTTGATCATGGTTTCCACCATGCTCTCACCCACACCGCACACCTTAACTGTCTGGGATCTGATAATGCGCTCTGTCTTCGTCTGCAAATAAGGATAAACCTGTTCTTTAAACATGGGAATCAGCTCACCGGGCGGTCCCGGCAGTAAAATTACTGTTTTCCCCTGTTCCTCCATAATAATTCCCGGAGCAGTGCCGTTATGGTTCTCCAGTGCGATTGCCCCCTCCGGAACCATGGCCTGTTTCCAGTTATTCTCCGAAATCTTTTTGTTCCGTTTATGGAAATATTCCACAATCTTTTCCCTGGAATGTTCATCCATTAACAGAGTTTTTCCAAAAACCTTCGCCACAGTTTCTTTTGTGAGATCATCCTGGGTTGGTCCAAGCCCTCCTGTGATGATCAGGATATCTGCCCGGCTCTTTGCCAGTTCCACCGTCTCTGACAGCCTGCTTTCATTATCTCCCACAACAGTCTGATAGTAGCAGGACAATCCCAGGGAAGCACACTGTTCCGCCAGAAATGCACCATTGGTATTCACAATATTGCCCAACAGAATTTCCGTGCCAACGCTGATTAATTCTACAGTCATTTAATCCACATCCTTTAATACATCCTTATTCTTAATAAGGTAGTCAATTAATGAAACAATTGTTAAAATCAAAGCAATATACATGGTGACATATGCAATAATCATCATGACAAAATAAAACCGGTAGGCTGCAATCCCATAAACTTGAACTGACAGGCCGCAGTCCCAGCCAAAATTCTGACCCAGGACAATCATCTGTGCACATAACATGATCATCTGAAAAGTGGTCTTCCATTTTCCCCACATACTGGCTGCAATCACAATGCCTTTTTCCGCTGCAATCAGACGGAACCCGCTGATAATAAATTCCCTTGCAATGATAATAATGGTAATCCATGCAGGAACTGCCTGCAGGGAGGACAAGCCGATTAATGCGGAGCACACCAGCAGCTTATCTGCAAGAGGATCCATAAACTTGCCGAAATTGGTTACGAGATTGTACTTTCTGGCAATCTTTCCGTCCAGCAAATCCGTCAGGCTGGCAACAATAAAAATTCCAAGGGCAATCCATTTAAAGTATGAATATCTCGGCGCCAGCAATAAAAAAGCCACAAAAAACGGCACCATGACTACTCTTGACAATGTAAGCTTATTGGGTAAATTCATTCTGCTATTTCTCCAATCAAATCATATTCGTAGGAACCTGTGATCTTAACCTTCACAAAATCCCCGCTCATCAGTTCTTTATCTGTATTGATGAAAATAAGCCCGTCCACATTAGGGGCATCTTTATAGGTTCTCCCTACATAAACATTTTCATCAGCGACTTTGCCTTCGATCATTACATAACTCTCTGCTCCTATCATGAGGGACGCTTTATCAAAGGCAATCTCCTGCTGTAATTCCATCAATTCCGCCTGCCAGTCTTCTTTTTGCTCTTCTTCTATCTGGTCAGGAAATTCTGCCGCCGGCGTATTTTCTTCTGCGGAATATGTAAAAACGCCCAGTCTGTCAAATTCCATCTCATCAATAAATCCCATGGCGGTTTCATGATCTTCTTTGGTTTCTCCCGGAAACCCGGCAATCAAAGTAGTTCTTAAACAGATATCAGGAATTTCTTCACGCAGCCGTCCGATCTTATTCCTTAATTCCTCATTGGATGTTTTTCTTCCCATTTTCTTAAGGATCCGGTCACTGGCATGCTGAATGGGAATATCCAGATAATGACAAATTTTCTTTTCTTCTTTTATAGTGGAAATCAATTCTTCCGTAATCTCTTCCGGATAGCAGTAAAGGATTCTGATCCAGTAAAGTCCCGGTATCTTACAAAGCTCTTTTAACAGCTTCGGAAGCATTTTTTCTCCGTACAGGTCCATCCCGTAAAGAGTCGTCTCCTGTGCCACCAGAATCAATTCTTTTACACCGTTTTCCGCCAGACCGGCGGCTTCGGCAACCAAAGTTTCCATGGGGACGCTCCGGTAATTCCCCCGTACCTTGGGAATGATACAGTAGGTACAATGTTTGTCACAGCCTTCTGCAATCTTCAGATAAGCATAATGCCCGCCTGTTGTAAGCAGCCTTTTCCTGCCAAAAACCGGTTCGGCATGAATGTCTTTCATAAAATCGGACCGTTTCTTTGATGCAACCGCATCCACGGCTTCCGCAATTTTATCAAAAGCGTTGGTCCCCACGATCACATCCACTTCCGGAATCTCTTTTCTGATTTCTTCCGCATATCTCTGTGCCAAGCACCCGGCTGCAATGAGCCCTTTCAGCTTTCCGTCCTTTTTCTTTTCTCCGAGAGCAATGAGGCTGCCAATGCTTTCTTCTTTTGCATCGTTGATAAAACAACAGGTATTTACGACGGCAATATCCGCCTCATCTTCATCATCGGTAAAGCTGTACCCTTTTTCGGAAAGCATTCCCAGCATCATTTCCGTATCTACCAGATTTTTATCACAGCCTAGTGAAACAAAAATTATTTTCATATTATCCATTCGATAGTAAAAAGGATTGATGAAAATGATTCTTCTTCATTCATAATACACCAATCCTTTTTCTTATTCTTCCTCTTCGTCTTCGTCGCTTAAAATCTTAATTTCACCCTGATTTAATTCATCAATAGCAACGGACAAGGGTTTTCTTCCCTCTCCTTCTACAAAAGGTTCTTCTCCGTCAATAATCTGTCTTGCTCTTTTGCTTGTTGCCATGACGATAGAATACCGGCTGTTTACAACCTTTGCTTCTCCCGGTTCAACCTCGCTGTTTACGACCTTCATTAAATCTGAATAAGATGGATGTATCATTTTTCTTCTCCTTTCGAAAGTTCACCTAATTCTTTACTGATTTCTTTTATCTTATCAATTGACTTGTTTACCCTGCAATGTGATGCTGTCACAATCGCATGGATATCTTCTGTGCAGCGTTCTAATTCATCATTGATTACAATATAATCATAATTCTCAATTCCCTGAGCCTCTTCCACCGCCCGGGACAGGCGTTTGTCAATCACTTCCATGGTTTCTGTTTTACGCTCTACAAGACGCCTTTTCAACTCATCCGCATCAGGCGGCGTAACAAAAACCAATACCGCTTCGGGAAATTTCTTTTTTACCTTCAAGGCTCCCTGGATTTCTATTTCCAGTATCACATCCCTGCCCTGTTTCAAGCATTGCTCCACATAGGATTTGGGCGTACCGTAATAATTCCCGCAGTACTGTGCATACTCTAACAACCCATCGTCGGCAATGGCAGTTTCAAACTCTTCTTTACTGACAAAAAAATAATGTCTGCCGTGAACTTCCCCTTCTCTGGGCTGCCTGGTTGTCATGGAAATGCTTAAAGCATAATTATCATGTGTTTCCAGAAGTCTCTTCATCAATGTCCCTTTTCCGGCTCCGGAAAATCCCGACACAATCATTAATATACCAGTTCGTTCCATGGTTTACTCCTTAAGGCTTGCCCTGCCCGCTATGGTTTCCGGCATCAGGGCAGACAGTACAATTTTGTTATTCTCCATTAAAATCACGGATTTGGTCTTACGTCCCTGGGTAGCATCCACAACACTGCCATCTTCCTTGGCATGCTGAACCAGACGCTTGATCGGTGCCGAATCAGGACTGACAATAGCAAGGATTTTATCCTTGTTGACAATATTTCCAAATCCGATGTGAATTAAAGTATTCATGTTTCTCCTACTCTATATTCTGAATCTGTTCCCTTATCTTTTCAATTTCAGTCTTTAATTCAATTCCCCTGTTGGAAATTTCCAGATCCGTGGACTTTGATAAAATGGTATTGGCTTCCCTGTTCATCTCCTGAACAATGAAATCCAGCTTTCTTCCGACGCTTCCGCCTTCAAGCAGCGTGTTTTTTACCATTTCAATATGGCTCTTTAAACGTACAATCTCTTCATCTACACAAATCTTATCTGCGAAAAGCGTTACTTCCATCAAAAGCCTGTTTTCATCAATCCGGTTATCTTCCATAAGATCACGGACCTTACCCTGAAGCTTTTGTTTGTATTCATCAATAATCTTAGGGGAATTCTCTTCTATATATGCCACATGGGAAAGCATGCCGTCCAACTTATCTAGTA
Organism: uncultured Lachnospiraceae bacterium; assembly: GCA_964653815.1. Classification (GTDB taxonomy): domain Bacteria; phylum Bacillota; class Clostridia; order Lachnospirales; family Lachnospiraceae; genus UBA2882. Next base: position 1,806 of record CAZZHJ010000054.1, on the reverse strand, counting down.
AATCTGCCTTTAAGTTTTCTCCCTCTTTTACCCTGGACTCTACAAAGGCCTTAGCAGCAAGAACCACTGACTTTTCCAGGCCCTTCCAAATGCCCTCCTCATCAATTTCTTGCTCTTCCATGGAAAAAACTTCCGGATATCTGGATAATGTAGAAACCCTGATATCATTTTCAAGTCCAAAACTCTCTCCCATTTCCTTCAGATAGCCCATATAGACCGCTGCCACATCAGCATGATATTTGACACTGACTGTCTGTTCCGATAAATCTTCATAAGTAATATACAGGTCTACTTTTCCCCTCTGTATATATTCCTTTAGTAAATTCCGGATTGACGCCTCAAAGAAATTCAGTTTTTTAGGCATCTTAACAGAAACATCCAAATAACGGTGGTTTACCGCTTTTATTTCAACTGTATATTTACGTTGTCCTTCCGATACTTCTGCCCGGCCAAAGCCTGTCATACTTTTAATCATAAATAAACCTCAAATCCGGTTACGACCTTCTTCTTTTGTCGCACACTCCTAAATATTATAAATCACTGCAACAAAACCGTCAAGAATTGCTTCCTAGTTTCATCGGCATTTCACATCATTTCTTCTTATTCTTCTCTTATTACGGCTATTTTACTGATATCCGTATCAATGACCATAGAATAATTGGTATAATATACCACAAATCCCGGCTTCGCCCCACCCGGTTTCTTGACGTGTTTTTTCTGGATATAATCCACTTCCACTTTATCCATTCCCTTTCCGGAGGAATAATGTGCCGCAAGCCTGCCTGCTTCTTCAAAGGTCCGGTCGGGAAGCTCTGCGCCTTTGCACTTTACGATTACATGGGAGCCCGGCATGCCTTTGGCATGAAACCACCAGTCCCCGCCTTCTGCCATCCGGAAGGTTATCTCTTCATTTTGATAGTTATTCCTTCCTACATACATATGAAATCCGTCACTACTGATATAGTGAAGCGGCTTGCTGCTGGATTTTATTTTTTTCTCCGGTCCCTTCTTTTTAATATATCCGCTTCCTACCAGTTCATCGCGAATCTGTGCAAGGTCCTCCTCATCCCTGGAAAGCTCCAAAGATATCAAAACCGTTTCCAAATATTGCAAGTCATCACTGGTCTCTTTCGTCAGGTCGGTTAAAGCCTCGTAGGTACGCTTCATTTTGCCGTACCGTTCAAAATACTTTGCTGCATTTTCCATGGGCGTGAGCTCTGTATCCAGGGGAATGGTCAATTCCTCCCCGTCATAATAATTTACTACTGTTATGGATTTATCCCCCGCCTCTGCTTCATAGCCGTAAGTGTGCAGCAATTCTCCATAAACTTTATACTTATCCCTTTTTTCCGTATCTTTTAATTGTTTTTGCTGCAGGTCCAGCTTTTTGCTGTTCCGCTCTATTGCTGTCTGTATAATTCTTCTTAAGTCTGCGGACTTCTGCCGTATCCGGGCAGTCTGGCTCTTTTCTTCATAGTATAGTTTCAGCATAAGAGAAACCGAAGGAATTTCCTTTACCTCCATGCCCTGAAAAATCCTATAGGGCAGCACGCCGAATTCTTTCGGCTCAGCACCTGCATAAATAATATTGGGAATAAACTCTCCCTTTTCAATACTCTCCCTCAGCCTTATTAGAGCACAAAACAAATTATCCCTCTCTTCCTCCTCCAGCGCCGTTCCCGGTTTATCTCCGTCCACACCTGCCTCAAAGCAGATTTCTTCCGCCATAACCGGTGATAATCCGGTAAAATTCCGGTAAAGAGATTTACTTGTCGCCATGCTCTTTTCTTCCAACCGTTTCATGAA
>CAZZHJ010000053.1:0-11641 GCA_964653815.1 uncultured Lachnospiraceae bacterium | reverse complement strand
GCAAATCATCAACAAACTGGAAGTGCTGCACGCCTTCGGGTTACCGGTTCTGTTAGGCGCTTCCCGCAAATCCGTCATAGGCTTGACTTTAGACCTTCCGGTAGAAGAACGTCTGGAAGGAACTCTTGCCACAACAGTAATAGCCGTCATGAAAGGTGCGTCATTTATAAGAGTACACGACATAAAAGAAAACCTACGCGCAATCCGCATGACAGAAGCGGTTAAGCGAGCTTAACCCTTTAACAATAAAAAAGAACAACAATACATCAAAAAAACACATAGCAGGCAATTGTAAAACCCCGGACAGGCGGGCGGCAAAAAGGGCTGGGCATGGGGAGCGGTTATTTCCTTCCTTGTGCGATGAGGTGCAGGACATTAGATTTTCTTAATGTTCCGTCCCATATCCAGCAATTCTCCGACAGGATGTCGGAGAAAGGCATATCCGCGGCATGGATGCCGCATATATGCCGTTTGCGTCCCTTTTCCGCATCCGAAGTCGGAACATTTAGAAAATCTTATGTCTGGAACCTGCACGAGGGCGGCAAAAAGGGCTCCCCATGCCCAGCCCTTTTTGCCACCTGCCTGTCCGGGGTTTTACAATTGCCGTCCCCCACCACAAAAAGAAAGGAGTGCCCAATGGATAAAATTCAGGTAAAAGCCCTAAAAGTATTTGCCCACCACGGCGTATACCCCGAGGAATCCGCCCAAGGCCAGGACTTCCTCGTCAACGTCACCCTCTACACAGACACCAGACCCGCCGGCAAGTCGGACGACCTGGAGCAGTCAGTAGATTACGGCGAACTATGCCTATTCATTGACCGCTATATGAAAAAGCACACCTACAAACTCTTAGAATCCGTCACCGAAAACCTTGCAAGGGAAATCCTGTTACGGTATCGGGAAGCCGCATCCATAGAAATCAGCGTGAGCAAACCCCATGCGCCTATTCCCCTTCCCTTTGAGGATGTTTCCGTTTCCATAAAGCGCAGCTGGCACGAAGCCTATATCGGTTTCGGCTCCAATGTGGGAGACAGGGAAGAACATATCAGGAAAGGACTGGAAACCCTGGAAAACGAAAGCGATATTTTCCTCCTGCGGACTTCTACAATCATTGAAACAGAGCCTTACGGAGGCGTGGAAATGGACCCGGTATTAAACGGCGTGGTAAAAATCAGAACACTCCTTACGCCTTATGAGCTGTTAGCCGTGTGTAACCGAATAGAGACGGAGGCAAAGCGGGACAGGGCAGTGCATTGGGGCCCCAGAACGCTGGATATGGATATCCTGTTTTATGATAAACTGATATTGGAGGATGAATATCTGACCATTCCCCATATTGATATGAAAAACCGGGATTTCGTCTTAGAGCCCATGGCAGAGATTGCGCCCGGAATGGTGCATCCCGTATATCAAAAGACCATGGCAGACTTATTAAATGAATTAAAGAAGGGTGAAAAAAATGTCTGATAAAGCAAAAGTTATTATAATATTGTCGGTATTTTTCCTGTTTCTGGGGGGAGCTTTAGGCTGGGGAGTTTTAAAGGATTACCTCTACAATAATCCTGAGGATATGACCGGCAATACCACGGGAAATCTGAATAACGGAGGATATTTCTGTCAGGTAGGGGATAAAGTATTTTTTGCCAATACCTATGACGAAGGGAAACTCTATTCCATGAATGTGGATGAGAGCGATATAACCAAGCTCAGCGATGCTGTCGTATCTTCCATAAATGCGGATGACACTTACATTTATTATGTGATGAACGATATGGTATCACCTTCAGGAATGGGAGGGCTTTCACTTCCCATGATGGGTGTTTACCGTGCAAAGCATAACGGAAAGCAGACGAAATGTCTGGACAGGGTAACTGTCGGAGTTATGAAGCTGCTTGGCAATTCTCTGTATTATGAGAGATATGAGGATAAAAAAGTAAAAACCATGCAGGGTATGGATATCCGGACCAGAGAAGGCAAAGCACTTCTGGATTTCCCGGCAAATCCCGCCGCTGCGGCAGGAACGGGAATTTACTACAACGGTATAACGGAAGACCACAATCTTTACCGCTATGACATTACGACGGGGAGCAGTACCCTGGTATATGAAGGAAATGTCTGGTATCCCGATGCCCAGGGAGGATTTGTCTATTTTATGAATGTGGAAGACGGATATACCCTTTGCAGATACGACGTGGCGGCAGGAGAGGTACAGACGCTGACACAGGACAGGGTGGATTGCTATCTGGTCTGTGACAATATTATCTTTTATCAGAGGAATTCCGAGACGGAACCGGCATTGATGGCAATGAATACGGACGGAAGCGGAGCCACTGTGATTGCAGAGGGCAATTACAACACCTTAAATGCAACTTCCAAATATTTGTATTTTATGGAATTCGGCAATGAATCCACCATTTATAAGGTTTCCCTGGAAAACAGGGACTTCCGGGTCATGACCTTTGACGGGGCGAGAGATGCCGCTTTGGAAAATACAGCGCAGTAACGATTGAAACAAAAAGAGATGGAGACGGGAAAATGGATTTACTGGAACTGAGAGATAAAATTGATGCCATTGACAGGCAGATGGTGCAGTTATATGAAGAGAGAATGGATGTATGCCGTCAGGTTGCGGAATATAAAATAGAAACGGGCAAAAAAGTATTTGACAGAGTGCGGGAAGAGGAAAAGATCAGAAAAGTGAAGGCACTTACTTCCAGCGAATTTGCCAGCCGCGCCGTAGAGGAATTGTTTGAACAGATTATGTCTGTCAGCAGGAAGCTGCAGTACCAGCTTCTGGCACAGCATGGAAGCATAGGCAGACTGCCTTTTATGGGGATTGACACCCTGCAGGAAGGAAAGACGAGAGTGGTATTCCAGGGCGCAGAGGGCGCCTACTCCCAGGCGGCCATGATGCAGTATTTCGGGGAGCAGATTGAAAGCTTCCATGTGGACACTTTCCGGGATGCCATGAGCGCCATAGAAGAAGGAAGTGCAGACTTTGCGGTACTTCCTATTGAAAATTCCACGGCGGGAATTGTCAGCGATATTTATGACTTGTTAGTGGAATTTGAAAATTATATTGTAGGCGAACAGATTATCAAGATCGAGCACTGCCTTCTGGGTCTGCCCGGGGCAAAGATTGAGGATATCAAAACAGTCTATTCCCATCCCCAGTCCCTGATGCAGAGCGCCCGCTTTTTAAATGACTATGACTGGAAACAGATCAGTATGCAGAATAATGCCTTTGCGGCAAAAAAAGTGGTAGAGGATAAGGACGGAAGCCAGGCTGCCATTGCCAGCGCCTATGCAGGGGATATTTACGGCTTACAGGTGTTGAAAAAAGGTGTCAACCAGTCCGATACCAATTCCACCAGGTTTATTATCGTTACTAATCAGAAAGTATTTTTGAAGGATGCGAAAAAAATCAGCATCTGCTTTGAGATTCCCCATGAAAGCGGTTCCCTGTATCATATGCTTTCACATTTTATTTACAATAACCTGAATCTGTGTAAAATAGAAAGCCGTCCCATAGAGGACCGCAATTGGGAATACCGATTCTTCGTTGATTTTGAAGGAAATCTGGCGGACGGTGCGGTTAAAAACGCCTTGCGGGGATTAAGGGACGAAGCAAGAAACATGAAGATTCTTGGCAATTATTAAGACTATGAAAAGCCGGACGGGCGGAAAGGAATGAAACATGGCAGTAAAAACCTTTGCGGCAATTGATGTGGGTTCTTACGAGCTCACCATGAAAATTTTTGAAGTATCCCCTAAAGCGGGAATCCGGGAAATAGACTGTATCAGGCACCGGATTGCCCTGGGAATGGATTCTTATACCACCGGAAAGATAACGGTGGAGAAAATGAATGAGCTTTGTGAAGTCCTGCGGGGCTTTGAGTCGATTATGAAATCCTATAAAGTGGATGCTTACAAGGCATATGGCACAAGCGCTATCAGGGAGACAGAAAATACATTGATTCTGTTAGACCAGATTAAGAACCGCACGGGAATTACCATAGAGGTCATCAGCAATTCCGAACAGCGTTTTCTGGATTACAAAGCAGTTGCTACCAAGGGGAAAGAATTTGCCAGATATATTGAAGGCGGTACGGCGATTCTGGATATCGGCGGCGGAAGCGTACAGATATCCCTCTTTGAAAACGATACGCTGGTAACCACTCAGAATATGCGTCTGGGCGTTATGAGACTGCGGGAACGGCTGGAATCCCTTTCACCCAGAAACGTTCAGTATGAAAAGCTCATTGAAGAGATGGTAAATAACCAGTTCTCTCTTTTTAAGAAATTATATTTAAAGAAACGGGATATCCAGAACCTGATCATTATTGACGATTATGTTTCTCCTGTTTTCCAAAAGAAGGAAATCTGCAAAGAGCCGGGAAACATGGATGACAAAGGCTTTAGGGAACTGATGGATGTGATTTCCCATAAAAGCAGGGATGATATCAGCAGATGGCTGGAGATTTCGGAGGAGCATGCCTCCCTGCTGTTCCACAGCGCTGTTCTGACAGGACAGATTATGGAAGTGTTAGGGGCAAAGAATATCTGGGCGCCGGGAGTTTCCCTTTGTGACGGTATTGTTTATGAATATGCACAGCAGAATAAACTGATACGTGAGGACCATGATTTTGAACGGGACATCATTGCATCTACCGCTACCATCAGTAAGCGGTACATGTGCAGCCGGAAGAGGAACGAAATCGTTGAAACCCTGGCAGTATCTATTTTTGATGCCATGAAGAAGATTCACGGACTGGGCAAGAGGGAGAAGCTTCTTTTGCAGATTGCGGCGCAGTTAAACGACTGCGGTAAATATATTTCCCAGACTGATGTGGGAGAATGCAGCTTCCGTATCATCATGGCGACGGAGATTATCGGCCTGTCCCATGCGGAACGTGAAATTGTGGCATATGTGGCAAAGTACAACCGGGATGATTTTGAGTACTATGAAGTTTTGAGGGAAAAGACTACCTTGAGCCGGGAGGCTTACATGACCATTGCCAAGCTGACGGCAATCCTCCGGGTAGCCAACGGACTGGACAGGAGCCATAAGCAGAAATTTAAAGAGGTCAAAATCCTATTAAAGGAAAACGAACTGATTATCAGTGTGGATACGCCCCAGGATATTACGCTGGAGGCGGGACTTCTTACGGCGAGAGCGCACTTTTTTGAAGAAGTTTACAGTGTAACACCTGTGATTAAGCAGAAACGTCATATGTAGGAGGGATTGAAATGGGAGAAACCTTAGATTTTTTAAGTCCTGAATTTTATTATAACAGAGAGCTGAGCTGGCTGAAATTTAATTACCGTGTACTCAGCGAGGCGAGGGATAAGGGAAATCCGTTGTTTGAGAGATTAAAGTTTTTAAGTATTACGGCATCCAATCTGGATGAATTTTTCATGGTGCGTGTGGCATCCCTAAAGGACATGGTACATGCCAAATATGAAAAAGAGGATATTGCAGGCTTGACGCCGGAGAAACAGCTCCTTGCCATCAACAAGGAGACTCATTCCCTGGTCAATCTCCAGTATTCCACCTACAACCGGAGTCTGGTGCCTCTGCTGAAGCAGAACGGCGTGCAGATGATAGCCCATCATGAAGAACTGAATAAAAAACAGGGGAATTATGTGGACAGCTATTTTGAGGATAATGTTTACCCCGTGCTGACGCCCATGGCGGTGGATTCTTCAAGGCCGTTCCCCCTGATACGCAATAAATCCCTGAATCTGGGAGCGTTAGTCAAGAAAAAGGGAGAGAAAAACGCAGAAGTGGAATTTGCCACAGTCCAGGTGCCAAGCGTCTTGCCCCGTGTGGTGGAGATTCCGGATGAAAAAGAGCGGGTATTTATTTTCCTGGAAGAAATCATTGAGCGGAACATTGAAAAACTTTTCTTAAATTATGACGTGTTATGCATTCATCCTTTCCGTATTATGAGGAATGCCGACCTTTCCATTGGTGAGGACGAGGCGGAGGATTTGCTGAAGGAGATTGAGAAACAGTTAAAGAAAAGACAGTGGGGAGAAGCTATTCGTCTGGAAGTGGAAGAAGGCATTGAAAAACGGCTGTTAAAAACCATCCGGAAAGAATTAAAGATTTCCGAAGAGGATATTTATTATATCAACGGTCCCCTGGATTTGACTGTTTTTATGAAAATGTACGGTGTGGAAGGCTTTGAACATCTTAAGGAGGAAAAGTATACACCTTGTTCGGTTCCGGAGCTTCCGGCGGACTGCGATATTTTTGAAGAAATCAGGAACAGGGATATTCTGTTACACCATCCTTACCAAACCTTTACGCCGGTGGTGGATTTTATTAAAACTGCGGCAAAGGACCCCCAGGTTCTTGCCATTAAGCAGACCCTTTACCGGGTAAGCGGCAACTCACCCATTATTGCGGCGCTGGCACAGGCGGCGGAGAATGGCAAGCAGGTATCGGTACTGGTGGAACTGAAAGCCAGATTTGATGAAGAAAATAATATTGTCTGGGCGAAGATGCTTGAAAAAGCGGGCTGTCATGTTATCTATGGCTTACTGGGCTTGAAGACCCACAGCAAGATTACCCTTGTGGTACGCAAGGAAGAAGACGGCATCAGGCGTTACGTCCATTTGGGAACCGGCAATTACAACGATGCTACGGCAAAGCTCTATACGGATACGGGACTGCTTACCTGCAGGGAGGATATCGGGGAGGATGCTACCGCGGTATTTAATATGCTGTCCGGTTATTCGGAGCCAAGGAGCTGGCACAAGCTTTCCCTTGCGCCATTATGGTTAAAAGACCGTTTTCTCTATATGATACACAGGGAAACAAAGTTTGCAAAGGAGGGGCTGGATGCCAAAATCATTGCCAAGATGAATTCCCTTTGCGACCAGGAGATAATCAGCGCCTTGTATGAAGCCAGCGCTGCCGGAGTCAAGATTGAACTGATTATCAGGGGAATCTGCTGTTTGAGGACCGGCATTCCTGGTGTATCGGAAAACATCACCGTGCGTTCCATCGTAGGCACTTTCTTAGAGCACAGCCGCATTTTCTATTTTGAAAACGGCGGAGATCATGAATACTATATGGCAAGCGCAGACTGGATGCCCCGGAATCTGAACCGGCGTGTGGAAATTCTCTTCCCCATAGAGCAGCCGGATTTAAAGGAAAAGACGGCGCATATTCTGGACTGTCTGCTACGGGATACCTTAAAGGCTCAGATTTTGCAGCCCGACGGCTCCTACGAAAAGATAGACCGCAGGGGCAAAGAACTATTCGGCGCCCAGAAGAATTTCTGCCAGGAGGCAAAAGATGCCGTAAAGGCCATGGAAAAAGATATATTGGAGGACCGGGTATTTATCCCGGAAATGCACCATGAATAAAAAAGCAGTGATATTTGATTTGGACGGGACTCTTACGGACACCCTGAAATCCATTTGGAAATCCGCAAATCTGGCGCTTTCGGATGTGGGGCTTCCGCCTTTTGAAACAGACCGTTACCGTTATTTTGTGGGAGACGGCGCGGCAGAGCTTGTAAAAAGGGCTTTGATTGCCGACGGGGATACAGAGCTGGTTCATTTTGAAGAAATGGCGGAAAGCTATCGGAAGCATTTTGAAAAATATGTAAATTATGAGGTCAGGCCCTATGAGGGCATCATGGATTTAATCCACGCCCTGAAGGAAAAAGGAATTTTGCTGGCGGTTAATTCCAACAAACCTCATGAACGTACTATCAGTGTGGTGGAGAAGCATTTTGGAAAAGGAACCTTTGACATTCTTGTGGGACAAAGCGATGAACGCGCCCGCAAGCCTGCCCCTGACGGCGTATTATACATTATGGAGCAGCTGGGACTTTCCAAAGACGAGGTCATTTATCTGGGAGACACCTGTGTGGACATGAAAACAGGAAAATCCGCCGGTGTTTATACCGTAGGCGCCCTGTGGGGCTTCCGGGACAGACAGGAGTTGGAAGAGAATCATGCGGATGCAATCATTGCACATCCTATGGAATTGTTAGAGTACTTATAATATGATTGTGGAGAATGCAGGGAAAGCTGCTGTTCTCTGAAGGAAGTGACTGCAGGCTTTTCCAGTTTTTTTATGACAGTTTTTTATACATAATGAGGATATATTTATGAAAAGCGGAATAAAATTAATAGCAACAGATGTGGACGGGACCTTAGTGAAAGATTCTTCCAGAGAAGTTTATGGTGAGATGATAGAGGTAATCCGCGATTTAAAAGATGCAGGATACCATTTTGTCATTGCCAGCGGAAGACAGTACGGCAGCATCCGTAAAATGTTTGCGGCCACAGAACGGAAGTTAAGTTATATTGCGGAAAACGGAGCGCACATTATTCTTAATGGCGAAAACTTTTCTGTGACTAAAATGGATAGAGCTTATGTGGAAGAAATCATGGCGGATTTGAGAGGCTTATATTCTGAAGGCTGCCATGTGGTAGCATCTACAGCAAAAGGGTGTTATCTGGAATCGAAGGATGAAGCCTTTATTCATCTGATTTCAGAAGAGTACCGCAATGATGTGACGCTGACAGAGGACATTTTAAAGGTGGATGCGGAAATTATTAAGCTTGCCGTTTACAAAAAGGAAACAATCCGCTCTATAGGCGAATCTATTCTGATTCCTAAATGGCAGGATAAAGTAAAAGTAACCATGGCAGGGGAAGAATGGGTTGACTTTATGGATAAAAGTGTGGATAAAGGAAATGCTTTAAAGAAAATCCAGGAGGCCCTTCAGATTGGCAGGGAAGAAACCATGGTCTTTGGGGATAATAATAACGACTTGGGAATGATTTTATCGGCAGAAGAAAGTTATGCTGTGGAAAATGCCGTGGAAGATGTGAAAAAGGCAGCGAAGAATATATGTCCGGATTACACACAAAAAGGTGTGTATCAGGTCTTGAACGGGTTGCTTGGATAAAAAAATAATGTGTTGAGATGTTTTGGGGAAAAGGCGCAGCTTTTTACAGGCGCCTTTCCCCAAACATCGTGTATGAATGAAGAAAGGAGGAATATGTATGCCAGATTTTGATGATGCAGTTGTAAATTGCTTTTTAGCAAACCAGTCACAGCTTTTTCCTGAACCTGTAGCTGAGAATATGGAAGAAGCGCAGAACTTCCTGGAAGAATGTATGGCCGTTGTAGTCAATTCACCTAAGGAGGTATGGGAATACTTTGATGAAGAAGGCGTTGATTTAGAAGAAATGAACGAAGAAGACATCTTAGATGCCGACGAAGTCTTTGACATAGGCGACGGCAGATACCTGATAGTAGAAGGCTAGTTAGCAGAACAATATCTGATAGCAGAAGGTTAGCGATGACCATGACAGCAGACACCCATTAGTAGAAAGTCAGGATACAGTATGATAGGGCAGCTTTTTGATAGACAGGGCAGCGGCAGTCAGGGATAAACTTTTTTATTTTTCTTATATTTAACTTTGCGTCGCCAATTTTTCTTACAGACCGCTTCAGATTCCAGGGGAACTTGCCACGGATGGCAAGTTAGCCGTCACTGCGGCACGGATGCCGCATTGACGGCGACCCGACCCCTTCCAACATCTTTAGCGGGCTGTTAGAAAAATGCGATGCACAGTTCCATAAGAAAAATAAAAAAGTTTATCCCCGACTGCTGCTGCCCTGTCTATCAAAAAGCTGCCCTATCATACTGCATCCGTCCCTATTCAGCCATCCAGAACCTGCGTAAAAATCTCTAAAAACCCCTCATGGTTATTATCCATCTTCGTAACATAATCCGCCGCCGCCTTCGCATCCTCCGTCCCATTGCACATACAGACTCCGCATCCCGCAGCCTCCAGCATAGAAATATCATTTGCCGCATCCCCCGCAGCAATAGAATTCTCCACATCAATCCCCAAATACTCACATAAAAACCTGACGGCATTTCCCTTAGACGCTTCCAGCATACAGCACTCCAGATAAACAGGAGAGGAGTAGAAAGTATGCATCTTACCCTCCGCCCAAGGAGCCAAAGCATTGCGAAATGCTTCCAGCTTGCCGTCCTGTTCAAGATGAATCAGTATCATTTTAAACGGTTCTTTATCCAAAGCAGCAACCACATCTTCCGTAATAATTGCAGGCAGATGGATATGCTGGCGGTAGTACGCCAGTTCCGCATCATCTGTAGGAGAGACAATATGGTCATCCGTATAAGTCTGACCGTGAACGCCGCATTCCTTTGCTACTTCCAGTACTTTTCTGACATAATCGTAGGGGACACGCTGTTCCCTGAGAGCTTCCTGCCTGTCACAGTCGTATACTAAAGCCCCATTATAGGCAATGATAAAAGTGTGGGGAAAATTAAGCCCCAGCTTTTCTTTCGTTTCCAGAATACTTGCCAGAGGACGTCCGCTGGACAGGACAAAATGTCCGCCCTGGGCGGTAAAAGAGGAAACGGCATTGCGGATTTGCGGAGATAACAACTTGTTATCATCCAGCAAAGTGCCGTCCATATCCGAAAAGATGATCCGGTTCCGGTATTTTCCGTTTTTTATCCGGTATTCTTTAATATTTTCCAAAATATCATCAGACACAAATAACTTGCCATATCCGCATCCTAAATCCAGATTGGGTTTGGTAGTGCCGTGAAAATCGGAACCGCCGGAAATGAGCAGACCGTATTTGTCCGCCAAGCGGCGCATTTGTCTTTCTTCTGCAGAATTGTAAGTGGAGTATATGGCTTCGATTCCTACAAGACCTGCATCCTTCAATATGGAAACCAGCTGCTCCAGCCTGCTGTCGCTCATGTGATATAAAACCGGGTGTGCCAGAATAGGAACGCCTCCGGCCCGTAAAATCAATTGTACAGCCTGAACGGGAGTTACCTTTTCCCTTGGAAGAAAACAGGGGGCGTGGTCCCCGATATACCGATCAAAGGCCTCGCCCATATTTTTTACATACCCCTTTTCCCACATATACTTGGCATAATGTGCCCTGGTAAGCACTGACCCGGGGAAATAAGCGCATAACTCCTCATAAGTAAGGGGAATCCCATAGTCCGTGAGTTTTTGACACATTTTCCGGTTGCGTAAATCCCTGGATTCCTGGAAATCCCTTATATATTTCTGGAATTCTTTTCCGTTGTAGTCGATATACAGCCCCAGAATATGAATGTCTTTCCCCTCATATTCCGTGGAAAATTCAATGGCAGGAATAACCTCCAGACCGGTGCCTTTTGCAGCCTCCAGAGCTTCCTCTATTCCCAGAATCGTATCATGGTCGCTTAGGGCAAAAGCAGAAAGCCCTTTTTCAAGGGCATACTCTACCAGTTCCTTTGGTGTGAAACTACCGTCTGATTTTGTAGAATGCACATGCAGGTCAATCATTCTAATCCTCCTCGACGTTTGCCGTATAAACAGTCCGTTTTCTGGCCATTTCGTCGCTTGCCAGATATTCATCGTAGGTCGTGATCTTATCAATCAGTGTACCATCGGGCAACAGCTCCATAATGCGGTTTGCCGTGGTCTGTACAAACTGGTGGTCATGGCAGGCAAACAAAACAACACCGCCAAATTTAATCAGTCCGTTGTTCAATGCCGTAATTGACTCCATGTCGAGATGGTTAGTAGGCTCATCCAGTACAAGGCAGTTTGCACCGCTGATCAT
>CAZZHJ010000052.1:0-11649 GCA_964653815.1 uncultured Lachnospiraceae bacterium | reverse complement strand
CGCCGCAGACACCAGCACATTGCAGTTCCGTATATCGATTACTCTTTGCTGTTCTTCTGTAAATCTCACTGCCATCAGTCTTCTCCTTCCTCCTCAGGCTCTGTCTCTTACCATATCTCGCAGGGGCTCCTTTAACCTTTACATTTTCTGCTTTTCGTTTTCTTCTACAGCCTCCGCCATGGCCTCATAGGCTTCTTTTTCCCCTAATTTCATATCCCGTTCCCCATAACCCGGAATCCTTTTCTCAAAACCGCATACATTGCGGTAGCTGCAGAAAGCACAGGCTGACTGGATTCCGTCAGTCCCCGGACTGACGGCAATTTCCCCTCTTTTAATCTGTTTTGCAATATCCGATACCTTCAAAGAAGCATATTTACCGATTAAATCAAACTGTGCCGGAGGCGCTGTCTGAGAGACCGCCGCAAGGGAGCCGTCCTTTTTTCTCTTTACGGGAATGACCTGAGAATTCTCTGCTTTCGATTCATCCAAAAGCTCGAGTATGGTATCTTCCTCCCTGATCAGCCCCTGTACCTTACGTTTTTCACGGAGCTTTTCCATGCGGGCCTCTTCCCCCTCCTCTGAAGTCCCTTCCACCAGAGGGTCTTCAATCTGATAATAAAAAATTGCCGAAGGAACCACCCGCTCTTTGGGATGCTGTTTTTCTTCCCGCTATACAGCCGCATTCATATAAACCGCAAGCTGTAAATCCAGACCGAAAAACAGCCTTGCAGGGTCAAATTTATGTCTTCCCGACTTATAGTCCAATACCTTTACATAGACACTGCCATCCTTTTTCGCCACATCCAGCCTGTCAACTTTTCCGTACAGTTCTACTCCTTTTCCTGTGAAAAAAGGCATCTCACAGCACACCGGCTCAAAGAGGCCCTTTCTAAGTTGAAAACATAAGGTCTCCACGGTGATCTTTAGAATTCCCTTTGCCCGCTCCTTTAAAGCCTCGCTGCGTGCCGTATCATACAAAACCGTATTCCCGTACTCCGCTGCAAACTCGTCCACCGCCTTGTCGATAAAGGCATCCGCTTCTTCCTTGGGGCAGTTAAACCAGTTGTATGTACCCTCAGACATATGCCTGCCGAAGCGGTACAAGGTCTCATGAAACAGATTTCCCAAGTCCACCGCTTCAAAAGTATATTCTTCTTCCTCTGAAAGCTTAAGGCCGTATTTGAGGAAATGGGCATAAGCACATGCCGCAAACTGTTCCAGGCGGCTGACGCTGGTATGAAGGATTTGCCCGAACAACCGCTCCGCCATTTCCGCCGGCAAAGTATTTGGTTCATATTCATAAAATGCTGCCGCAAGCAGCCCTGCAAACTCCGGTTCTCTGTAAAAAGCCCTGCCAAGCTCTATCAACAGCTCCCATCCTTCTTTGTCATCATCCAGAAGCCCTGCCGCATAATCCCGTAAAAGCCTGGAAAACAGCTTTAAACCGCTCTCCCTGCTTTCTACCATATCCGACAGCCCCGCCTGGTCAGCATTGATTACAGACACGTCAGAAAACAGCTGTTCCACCGTATGAATCAGATAGGACGGGCGCAGGGTCTCCCCCTTTGCGTTTACTTCGCAAAAGGACAAGATAAGCTTGTCTACAGGCTGGGTCATATTCATATACAGATACAGCCGTTCTTCAAAGCTTTTCTGTCTGGGCGTAGGCGCCAGCTCAATTCCCGCCTCCAGCAGAAAATTCCGCTCCATATCCGACAGCAGACCGCCGCTTCCGGTTGTTTTGGGCACAATCCCATCATTAACGCCCACCATAAAAAGCACCCTGACCGGCTTTAAACGGGTCCTTTCCATATCACCCGCTACCACCTGGTCAACGCTTTGAGGCAGGCTTCCCACCTTCAATTCGGCAAAGCCTGCCTTTAATATTTCCCCGTATTCCTCCAGCTCCATAGGCTCGTCCAAAAGGGCATAAATCTGATCCAAAAGACCGATGACCGCCTTATAAACCTGTTCATATTCCTTTGCCCTGGAGGCTTCATTCCGCTCTTCAAATTCCTTCGCCTGGTCTTTCAGCTTTGCTTCCAGCCTGTTTATGACACATATATCATAAATAGCTTTCGTGTAGGCCCTTGCGTTTTTCTTGCTTTTGATGACAGGTTCCACCATTTCAAAAAGCTGTTTCCGCACTTTATTTACGATTTCCAGATTTTCATCCCGGCGCACAAATGCCCTGCTGTATTTTCCTTTTCCCCGGATGCCGAATTTTAAAATATAGTTTTCAAAAAAATCAATTTCTTCATCGGATATATCCCCATAACCGCTGCGTAAAAGAGTCATAACGCTTTCATAGGAAAAATCCGACACGGCCACACGTATGATTCCGTTTAAAAACACCATAAAAGGATGAAACAGCAGGCTCACATTCTGGTCCAGAAACAGCGGAATCCCATGCTCTGCAAAGGTTTCCCTCAAAAGATATCCGTAAGCGGGCAAATCCCCCGTTATGACCGCTATATCCCGGTAGCAAAGCTGTTCTTCCCGAATCAGCCTGCGGATTGTAAGACAGACCCATTCCACTTCATCCTTGGGATTTTTACAGCGGGTAAGAAATACCCCGTCTTTTCCGGAAACCTGCGGGATGCGTTTGTGCCGGAATATATTTGCCTCCAGATGGGCAAGCATGCTGTTTTTCTCATAACGGGACACCGGTTTTCCTGCAATCACAATATCCTCGTCTCTCTGAATCCCGTTTTCTTCCGCCAGCCTCTCCAGCTTGTGATAAGCCCTGGCTGTCAGATAAAACAGTTTCTGCTCTTCCACTTCCCCGGACAAATCTTCCCTGGTATCTCCCAGCAAAGTCACAATGACCTGCTTTGCATAGACCATAAGCTCCTTTAACAGCAAATCCTGAATCGGCGTAAAGCCCGTAAAGCCGTCAAATATCAGCACACTTCCCTTTAACAGCCCCGATTCCTTTACGCTTTTAATCAAAATATCAATAGTCTCTTCCGTGGTAATGAAATGCCCGCTTATATACTCCCTGTATCCCCGGTACAGCACCTGCAGGTCCTTAAGCTTCGCAGACAGGCTGCCTTTTCCCTTTGCCACATCACACAGGCCTTCCAAATCATCAGGGGAGATTCCATACTGGGCAAATTCCGAAATCATGGATTTGACCTGGGCAATATAGCCTGTCCGCTTGATATTTGCCCCGATCACACTCAGTTCCTCTTCCCGTTCTCCTGCCACTTTCCGCAGGATCAGGTTTTTCCCCGTATCATCCAGCCTTGGCATATTTTCATAGCCCAGCTCTTCAAAAACCCTGTGGGCAAGCCGTCCAAAGCTCATTACCTCCACATTCATAATTCCACCGGTGTCGGATAACCTGCACAGCACCCTCTGTGTCTCCATGGTAAACTGATCGGGCACAACAATAAAAAAACGAGTGTTTTTTTCTAATTCTGCCCGTTCCAGAATATCACGATATACTTTTGCGCTTTTTCCTGCGCCTGAGGCGCCTATATAAAACTGCAGGGACATGTATACACCAGTACCTTTCCGCTATTAAAACACTTCGGTTTTCCCCCTGATAGGAATTAAAATGTTTTCCACATCTTTAAACCATTTCCAATTGACCTTCAAAGCATATGCGCTGGCCACTGCCTCATAATATTTGTTCTTATCCGTTTCTCTCAGTGCGTCAATCCGGCTGCTTTCTACGTTCTGCAAAAACTTTCTATAACCTGCAGCTCTGCCTGCAATTACCATTGCATGCCTCGTTCGCCTTTTAAAATGAAACGCAAACCACAGCTCTATTAACAATGTTATTATTCCTGTTAGATATAAGATAATATGGGCCGTGTCGAAAATCAGTTCCGGCAGCCATAAAAAATACAATGCCAAAAACGAAAGAATAAGATAGGACATCGCATCAAACCCTATTTTTCCGCGAGCCATTATAAAGTAGACAGCACATACCAAAAATACAACCAGACACACTGCTTCCATCCCCTGCGTAACTCTCCAATATTTTTCATCAAGCACATAATTTACTCCCGACATAAAAAAGGCCAGCAAATAATTGACAATCATCCCCGCCACCACCAAAAGAATAAACCATCCGTAATTCTTCCTATAAACGGGCTTCTCTCTTTCCAGATATTTTTCCGCGTCAGTATGGAAGGTCTTTAAACCACCGCTAAATCTGCTTATAGTGGGCATCAGTTCTTCACTGTTTACCATAAAACCTTTTCCAAAAATGCATTCCATAAAATATTTTTCCAGCGGATTATCCCCATCATAATCCCGTATTTTGGAAACAGTAAATGCCGGCTTTAAATCCGTTGCATCCTTTCGCTTCATAATATTAAGATACCCTTTTCCCGCCAGGGTATAAAACATGGAAAATGCACTTTCCATAGTCAGAGAACCCTTATAAAAATAACCCAGTTCCAACGCATTCATCCCCAGGGGCATCCCCAGTTCTGTTGTATTCATCACAACATACTTATCCCGTCCAAATAAATACCAGATAGCAGCACACAAAAGGAGAACCAACAATACCAGGCCTAACAGACGGTAAATCCTGCCGTCATCCTGACTGCTGACCTTAAAATATCCGTCTTCCAATTCCATCATCACACAGATACCCGTTTTACTTTTCAATTCTCCCGGGTATGTTCCTTTGATCACATTACCTTTTATATCAAAATCAAGATTCACAGGAACCAATTTACCATCTTCCCTAACCAGATAAAATTGTATATTCTCCCTCGAAACCTCAGAAGGCATTTTTATGGAAAACTCTACACCAAATACACTGATATTATTTTTATTTCCCATAATATTAAAAAACAGCTGATTATCGTCCTGCTCATAATCACTAGACAGACGTGCCGAATATGTTAATTCACATTTCTCTTTTCCTGAAGCCGAATCTAACTGCGGAAGCAATGGTATACTCAAAACCGTACTACGCCTCCCCACGTTTTTATCATCGGGAACCTTACACTCCAGTTCCGAAACCGCAAAATGATATCTTCCTTTTGTCCCATCAGGTTTCTCAATATTGCTACAAAACGGCAGATACCTCTTTACATCAACAGAATACGGATTACTTACATAAAACTGCTCTGACACCGTACACTGCTTATCTTCATAAATGGTGATTTCCGTCCGATAATCCTCAAATGAATAAGCTTTTTCCTGTGAATTTATGCCTATGAAACAAATATACAAGATAGGCGCACAAATTATCATTCCAATAAATGCCAATGTTCTCCTTGTATCAATATCCACATTAAGCAGTATCCAGCTTTTTATCCCCATCTTTCCCCACATCATTTGCTCACGTACCTCCATACTCACTCAAATTTGTAATAAGATGCATAAAGCGGAGAGCAGCTCACCTAAAGCACTCTCCGTAATCCCTAAAACATCAACATATCAGTTATCTCAATATAATCAGATATTTTTATTATAAGACAACCAAAACTTCCTTGTCAACAAATCTCCCTTCTAGTAAAATAAACCTATAAGCCGTTTGGGGACAAGGTTTCTGTAAAAATTCCGGGGCGAGGGGCAGGGGGCATAACTTATTTATTTTCTTTGCACATTGGTGGCGGACATTAGATTTTCTTAATGTTCCGTCCATACACAGCAATTCTCCGACAGGATGTCGGAGAAAGGCATATCCGCGGCATGGATGCCGCATATATGCCGTTTGCGTCCCTAACCAATACCATCGCCGGAACATTTAGAAAATCTTATGTCCATAACCCCTCGTGCAAAGAAAACAAATAAGTTATACCCCCTGCCCCTCGCACCGAAATTTTTACAGAAACCTTGGCCCCACACAGCCACCCACCAAACACAAAGGAGACCACAAAAATGAAAGAAACCCTATATACGATCCCTCTAACCGATGCCTTCCATGCCGACGACGAATGTCCCTTCTGCTTTATCGAGCGCAATGTAGAGCAGGACTTATTAGACCTGGTACTCGGCTCCGGCTCTTCCTACATGGAAAGCGACATGCGCGACCAGACCGACAAAGCCGGTTTTTGCCGTGCACATTTCAAGAAAATGTTCGATTACGGAAACACCCTCGGAAATGCCTGGATTTTAAAGACCCATTATGTTCAGATAAATAAAGAACTGGACGAACAGGTTAAAATGTTCTCCCGCGGGAAATCATCTTTCATGAATAAAATGAAAAAATCCGCAGATTCCATGAACTCCATGGCAGCCTGGGTAAAGGAAAGGGAAAAATCCTGTTATATATGCAACCAGTTTGCCACCACTTATCAGAGATATCTGGATACCTTTTTCTTTATGTATAAAAAAGATGGGGAAATGACAGAAATGCTAAAGAATAGCAAGGGATTATGCCTTCATCACTTCGGCGATATCTGTGCCGAGGCGGACAACCAGCTAAATGAAAAGCAAAAAGACACCCTCTTCCCCCTGTTATTTGAACTGATGCAGAAAAATATGAAAAGAGTGGGAGAAGACATCTCATGGCTGGTGGAGAAGTTCGATTACCGCAATAAAGACGCTGACTGGAAAAACTCCAAGGATGCTATCCAGAGAGGCATGCAGAAGCTGTGGGGCAGCTATCCTGCAGACCCCGTTTACCAGCAGAACAAGTAAGATTAGATATCTTCTTCCAGATATTCCGGTTTTGTACATTTCCTACGCATCATTTCGCAATAGGCAACTGCCTCTTTATGTACAAAATCGGGATCCAGTTTCTGGGTCAGGGCTGTTTCCATCAGCCCTCTTGTGACATAATTGATGGAGCGCACTAACAGTTTCTTATCTACGTCCTCTAAAATCCTATCATAGTCAGCCCGCTCCAGCACCTCTTTCATAGCGGAAGCCACCAGTCCAGTAAAATCTTTGACCTTGTCCTTAATATTCTCCTCTTCCGGCACTTCATGACCAAAGAGAAATTTCTGCATGTAGGGATAGTTACGTAGCAATACATTCTTTGCGTCCTCCATCTGCATGAGCAGGCGGAACAAATCCCTCTCCCGCAGGGATATGGCTCTTTGCAGTTCCATGGACATATATCTGGAGCTATATTCATAAACAAAAATATACAGCCCCGCCTTAGAACCGAAATAATGGAACAGCAGACCCTTGGAAATCCCCGCCTCTTTCACAATATCGTCAGTACTCGCCTTTTGATAACCGTTTAGGGCAAAGATTTTCAACGCTCCGTTGATCATTCTGTCCTGTTTTTCCTTTTTCAAATCAAAAAATTTGTCGTTCATATGTCCATTCCTTTATATTTAATCGAAAATAATCTTACCATAGCAAAAAAAGCATTGCAATATCTACTTGTTTTCCTGTGCATTTTATTTTAAAATAGCATTATACAGTGCATGGCAACGTGAAAGGAGATTTCCAGAATATGGCGAAAAAAATCAGAAATTTACTATTATTAGGGGCGGCTATCGGTGCAGCTGCTGCAGGAACATATTATTATCTTCAAAAAAAGGACATGGAGTACTTTGATGAAGATGACGATGATGCAGAGGATTTTGATGTATTTGAAGATGACGATGACCTGACATCAGTACCGGAGAGCAAATCCCACCGTAATTACGTTCCCCTTCATTTTGACGCTCCCGCAGAGGAAGCTTCAACAGAAGCTGCTCCCGAAGAAAACGTCACTCTGGATGATATGGATTCCGTTGAAGAATTTTTCGATGATGAAGATGAAGAAATCGAAGACGAAACCCCTATTGACGAGGAGTAGTCTTATCCGTTACAGACGCTTTAATACGGCATGATAAAGCCCGGCAGATTTTACAAAAGCTAAATCTGCCAGGCTTTTTTTAGTTTCTCCATTCCTTCTGCAATCTGTTCTTCCGACATCCCGCCATAACCGATAATGACAGTATCCGCCTTCTTTTTTTCACCTATGACATAGCTGCTCATTCCATAAACCCTGCATGCCGCTTTTTCCGCCATTTGAAGCAGTCTTTCTTCTCCATATCCTCTTTTGTCCTTTAACAACACATGCAGCCCCGCATATTCCCCGCTCACATCAAAGGCGGATTCAAAGCTTTCAAGGCGCATCATCACCAAATCATGCTTTCCCTTATAAATCTTCCGCATTTTATTCAAATACCGTTCAAAATGTCCGTCCTTTATAAAATAATAGAGAATTGCCTGGTCAATACGGGATACGGTAGATGAAATAAACCAAAGCTTTTCTTCATAGATATGAAGCAAATCGGCCGGAAGCACCATATAACTGATTCGGATTGCCGGTGCAATGGCCTTGGAAAAGGTCCCCAGATAAATCACTTTACCGTCTGCATCCGATGCCTGCAGGGAAGGAATCGGCATTCCCTTATACCGGAATTCACTGTCATAGTCATCCTCGATAATATAGCGGTCTTTTCTCTCTTTTGCCCATGCCAGCAGTTCCATTCTCCTGCCGATAGGCATGACAACCCCCGTCGGAAACTGGTGTGACGGAGTAATATAAGCAATCTGGGCACCACTTTCCCTAAGCCCCTCTACCTGCATACCGCTTCCGTCCAGTTCGACCGGGAAAACTTCATAGCCGCCGGATGCAAAAATCCGCGCTGCTCTCATATAAGCCGGATTTTCCACTGCAGTTTTTCTTCCCGTTCCCAGTATTTTCTGTAAAAGCATTAGCAGATAATCATTACCCGCTCCCACAATAATCTGCTCCGGCGTACAGACCACGCCCCTGCTACTATGCAGATAGGCACAGATTGCTTCCCGTAGCCTCTTATCCCCCTTGGCCGCCCCCATTTCAAAGATATCCTGCTCTTCATCCATAAAAACAGTCTTGGAAATCCTTTTCCATGTGGCAAAGGGAAAATGCGTAATGTCTATATTATTGGGCGAAAAATCAAAATCATATACGGTTTCTTCCGTTTTTTCCTCTTCCACTCTCAGAATGTTTTCCTGCCTGTAAAGCCTTGTAATTTCGCAAACAAAATGGCCCTTATAGGGGATAGATTCTATATATCCCTCTGATAAGAGCTGTCCATAGGCAAAATCCACCGTGCTTCTGGATACCTGCAAATGAGCGGCCAGAGCACGGGTTGAAGGAAGCCTCTGCCCTGCAGGCAGGCTGCCCTTCTGGATTTCATTTTTCATATAAGAATAAATCTGCTGATATAAATGTTCCCCGCTGTTTCCATCCAGAGGAATCGTCAGTTCGTTCATTCTGCTTTACTTTCCTTCATTTTTTCTGTCATCATGTCTTTCAGGTCGTGGGCCTTATCCTTCATTCTAGCATTTGCCGTCCTGGAGGTAATAATGCTGCTAATCATTCTGGAAGCAGTATCGAACTCCTCAAGTCGGACTGCCAGTGCTGCCAAAAGATAGTCTACAGTCAGTTCATCCATACCGCAGATTGGGAAGCTTTCACTTGCCCTTGCCTGTACAAGACCATCATAGGCATTTTTCAAAAACTGGATTTCTGCCTTTTCATTTTCCAGTTTCTTTTTGTCATAATCGGGATCATTTTTATCCAGAGACTCTGTCTCCCCACGCAACAGCCAGCCCGTTTTCAGGCAGATGTATGCTTTTTCACTGGCCTTACCATGCTTTACAATGGTATTTACAAGCGCAAGCTTATGCCTCTCCAGTGCTTCCTTGTAAGTATAAATTTTCTCTTCCGGATCCGCAGTTCTGGGCTTAAAGCTCTTGCAGATATTTTCCTTGATTGCCTTTACCTGTGCAGATGTCAAATAGGAAAAGTTCTTGGCCAATCCGGCATAACCACAGAAAGGACATGCGATAATATCATACTTTAACACATCCACATGCTCATATCTGGGCCTTAAATCCACATCCGGTCCAATCATCTTTACCTTTCCGGCACGAATCATCTTGGTCTTAAAAGGCTTATCACATACCGTACAGGTAAAGCTCTTTTCAAACAGGACATCCTCTTCCTTAAACTCCGGCGCCTTTGCAGCACCATCCGCATCATCCGCCTTCTTCGCCGTCTCATAAATTTCCAGGTTTTCCAAATTACCTAGTCCCATGTCGCCTAGTCCTGACAGCAAATTGTTATCCATTCTTCCATCTCCAATCCTTAAACTTATTTACTGTTATCCGGCAGCTTAAAAGAGCTTTTCAGCGATACAATCCTGTTAAATACAAGCTCCTCCTCAGTGCTGTCCTTATAATCTACACAGAAAAATCCATTCCGCACAAACTGAAAACTGTCATAAGCCTTTGCCCCTGTAATGGCGGGTTCAATATAGCAGTTATTCAATACTGTCAAGGAATTGGGGTTTAAATTCAGACTGCCGTCCTCTTCATTATAAACGCCCTTTTCTTCATCCACTATATTCTCATAAAGCCTTGCCTGTGCCTTAACAGCGCCATGTACCGGAACCCAGTGAATGGTTCCTTTCACTTTCCTGCCTTCAAATCCGCTTCCGGCTTTTGTCTCCGGGTCATAGGTACAGTGTACTACCGTCACATTCCCGTTTTCATCCTTCTCAAAACCTACGCACTTTACAAAGTAGGCATGCATCAGACGCACTTCATTGCCCGGAAATAACCGGAAATACTTTTTGGGTGGTTCTTCCATAAAATCATCGCGCTCAATGTACAGTTCCCTTTCAAAGGACACTTCACGAGTACCAAGCTCCGGATTTTCCATATTATTTGCCGCCGTAAGCATCTCCGTCTGGCCTTCGGGATAATTATCAATTACCAGCTTTATGGGATTTAAAACCGCCATCATACGGCTTTTCTTTAACTTCAGGTCCTCTCTTACACAATACTCCAGCATTGCATAATCTGCAGAAGAATTGGCTTTGGAGACACCGCACAACTCAACAAACCTTCTGATTGCCTCCGGTGTGAAGCCCCGCCTCCTCAATGCTGCAATGGATACCAGCCTGGGATCATCCCAGCCATCCACAATGCCATCTTCCACTAACTTCTTAATATATCTTTTTCCTGTAACCACATTGGTCAGGTACATCTTGGCAAACTCAATCTGTCTTGGAGGATTGGGATATTCCAGTTCCCTTACCACCCAGTCATATAACGGTCTGTGGTCTTCAAATTCCAGAGTACAGATGGAATGAGTTATACCTTCTATGGCATCCTCAATGGGATGTGCAAAATCATACATCGGATAGATGCACCATTTATCTCCCGTATTGTGATGGGACATATGCGCCACACGATAGAGAATGGGATCCCTCATATTGATATTGGAAGATGCCATATCTATTTTGGCGCGCAGTACTTTGCTGCCGTCAGGATAAACCCCGTTCTTCATGTTTTCAAAAAGCTCCAGGTTTTCCTCCACCGTCCGGTCTGAATAAGGGTCTTTTTTACCCGGCTCCGTCAGTGTTCCCCTGTATTCCCTGATCTCATCGGCAGATAAATCCGAAACATAGGCTTTTCCCTTTTTAATCAGCTTTACTGCCGCCTCATACATACTGTCAAAATAATCGGAAGCAAAAAACAGCCTGTCTTCCCATTCCGCACCCAGCCATTTGATATCAGCCAGAATAGACTCCACAAACTCACTTTTCTCCTTTGTGGGGTTGGTATCATCAAACCTCATATTGAACTTACCGCCGTATTCCTTTGCAAGTCCATAATTTAATATAATGCTCTTGGCATGTCCGATATGCAGATATCCGTTAGGCTCCGGCGGAAAAC
>CAZZHJ010000051.1:0-11839 GCA_964653815.1 uncultured Lachnospiraceae bacterium | reverse complement strand
ATGTAAATCTTTCCGTCCGTGAAGTGGGAGCGGAGAAGTTCGGAACCCGTACTGAGATGAAGAATCTGAATTCCTTTAAGGCCATTGCCCGTGCCATTGAAGGCGAGAAAGCAAGGCAGATTGATTTGATCGAGGATGGGAAAGAGGTTGTGCAGGAGACACGCCGCTGGGATGATACCAAGGAATCTTCTTATGCCATGAGGAGCAAAGAGGATGCCCAGGATTATCGTTATTTCCCGGACCCGGATCTGGTGCCCATTGTTGTCAGCGATGAGCTTCTTGAGAGCATCAGGGCGAAACAGCCGGAATTCCGCACGGAGAAAATGGCGCGTTATAAAGAGGAGTATGATATTCCCGAATATGATATTGAGATTATTACCGGTTCCAAGAGGATGGCGGATTTGTTTGAGGAGACGGTTGCTATCTGTAATCAGCCGAAGAAGGTGTCTAATTGGCTGATGGTGGAAACCATGCGGCTTTTGAAGGAGCAGGATATGGATCCTGAGGATATCAGGTTTTCGCCGAAGAATCTGGCGGCTTTGATTCAGATGACGGAGAAGAAGGAGATTAACAGTTCCGTTGCTAAGGAAGTATTTGAGGTTATGTTTAACGAGGATATTGATCCGGCGGCGTATGTTGAGGAGAAGGGGCTGAAGACGGTAAATGATGAAGGGGCCCTTAGGAAGACTATTGAAGAGATTGTGGCGGCAAATCCCCAGTCGGTGGAGGATTATCATAATGGTAAGGAGAAGGCCATCGGATTTTTGGTGGGTCAGACAATGAAGGCTATGAAGGGGAAGGCTGATCCGGGGATGGTTAACCAGATTTTGAAGGAATTGTTGTAGAGGTACGTATAAAGAAAAAGGAGCCTGCCTTGGCGGGTTTCCGGCTGTAATTGAGGGCTTGCTCTGCAAAAAATATATTTATTTCAGGAACGCGCTTTCGCTCGGGCGAAAACGCAGCGGCACATAAGATTGCAAAGAACGCAATCTAAGTGCCGGCGTTTTTGCAACGGTTCCTTCAATTAAATATATTTTTGCTGAGTAAGCCCTCAATTACAGCCGGAAACCCGCCAAGGCAGGCTCCTTTTTCTTTATACGGCTGATTGGTATTGGGAAGTGGCTGGGCGAGGGAGTTTCATCCGCTGCACTGGTGTGATAGCCACTTCCGTTAAAGGATTATTGTATATAGGGATTGTTGTTTAATTGAATGGTGGTAATGGGGTACTTATATTTCTTTTGGTATTTTTCCCCTAATACGGCGGCTAAGGCATAATCGTCGGCATCGCTTTTGAGCCAGATATAGCGGTCGGGAGATAATCCGGACTGGTAATATGTCGGGTCGCCGTCGCCGGTGGTGTACACTACGTTGGAATACATATTTTTGTTCTGGTTGGTATCTTCTCCCCATATGGGCTGAACATTTAAAATGCTTCGGCCCATTCCGATTTCTTTTGTCAAATAGAGCTGTGAATCAACGTTAAATGAGTGATAGGGATTCTCTTCTTCCCATGAAGAGGCAGCAAACATGTGCATGAAAAATGTCACAACATGGACATCGGGGTCTGTCAGGTCGATATCCTTGGAATAGTCAACGCTGTTTATAACTCTTATATCGAATGATTCCGGATTTTCCTGGTTTTCTACGGGGCGTTCAAAGGTAATTTTTCCATAGTTGCAATTTGGGACTTCTTCGTAGGTGGTAAAGTGCATGGTATCTTCGTTTACACTGTATCCGAGGCTTTCTGCTTTTGCCAGGAATTCATTGTAGGGCATGGGAAGGGTAAATTCTTTGCCTTCCATGTAAAAGCCTATGTTGTCCGGCCCGAAATTGGCGTCTGCCGGTCCCTCCGGCACACAGTCAACGATTTCCAGTTCTTTTGGTTCTTCCTCTTCTGCGGCAGAATCATCTGTGTTGCCTGTATCTTCTGTGGGTTCTTCAGGGGTTTCTTCTGTGAGTGTTGCTTCGGGGGCGTTTTCTGCGTCAGTTTCGGATGGCGCTTCGCTTTTTCCTGCACAGGCAGTCAGGCTGAATGCTAACAGGGTTCCCAGTAAATAAAGTGTGAATTTCTTTTTCATAGTTGTGTTTATCTCCTTTTTATTTAATACAGATATCAGTTTTTTTACATAGGTATTTGAGTTTGTAATGAACGGATTTATCCGGGGATTACTGTATATATGGATTGTTATTTAATAGAATAGTGGTAATAGGATACTCGCCGTTCTTTTGGTATTTTTCCGCAAACACGATATCCATCTCATAGCCGGCATCGCTTTTAAGCCAGATAAAGCGGTCGGGAGATATTCCGTTCTGATAAGATGATGCGTCAGGGGTTCCGTTGGTATATAATACGTTAGAATACATATTTTTGTTCTGGTTGGTATCTTCTCCCCATATGGGCTGAACATTTAAAATATTTCGTCCCATTCCGATTTCCTTTGTCAGATAAAGCTGTGAATCAGCATTATATGCAAAATAGTACTGAACATCTTCTCCATCTACTTCTTCCCACCGGTATGAACCAAACATATGCATGTAAAATGTTACAACATGAACATCAGGGTCCGTCAGGTCAATGTCCTTAGAATAGTCAACACTGTTTATAACCTTTATGTCGAAAGTTTCCGGTAAATCCACATTCTGGTTTTCTACGGGGCGTTCAAAGGTAATTTTTCCATATTTGCAATTTGGGATTCCTTCAGCAATAGTAAAGTATATCGTATCCTCATCTACACTATATCCGAGACTCTCTGCTTTTGCCAGGAATTCATTGTAGGGCATCGGAAGGGTAAATTCTTCGCCTTCCATGTAAAAGCCTATATTATCCGGTCCGAAATCAGCATCTGCCGGTCCCTCCGGCACACAGTCAACGATTTCCAGTTCTTTCGGTTCTTCCTCTTTTGCAGCAGAATCATCTGTGTTATCCGTATCTTCTGCGGTTTCCACCGGGATTTCTTCTGTAACTGTTTCTTCGGGGGTATTTTCTGCGTCAGTTTCGGATGGCGCTTCGCTTTTTCCTGCACAGGCAGTTAAGCTGAATGCTAACAGAATACCCAGCAAATAAAGTGCAAATTTCTTTTTCATATTTTATCTCCTTATTTCTGTTTTTCTAGTTTGACATATTTGACACAGGGGATTATAGCATATGATTACCGTTTTCTATATTTTAATCCGACAAGCTGTACTGATTTTGCGACGAACGGACTGCTGTGGGTTTTTTATCTGGAAAAATCCATTGACAAAGTGTGGGAGCGTTAATATAATTTGTGTTATATAACAATAATTATATAAAAAGTGAAAAGAGGGATTATTATGCCGCCGAAGACAAAAATTTCGCGGGAAATGATTTTGGAAACAGCGTTTCGGATAGTGCGGGAAGAAGGATATGAAGCGATAAACGCCAGGAAAATAGCGGAACGTCTGAATTGTTCGACGCAGCCGGTTATGTATAATTTCAGGACTGTTGAGGATATCAGGCGGGAAGTGTATGGGATGGCGGATGAATATCATACCAATTATATTATGTCGGTGGAGGGGAAAGAGGATTCGCCGCTTCTGGCAATCGGGCTGAATTATATCCGGTTTGCCATAAAGGAAACAAACCTGTTCCGTTTCCTTTTCCAATCGGGATTTGCGGTGGAAAACAATTTGCTCGACATGATAAATTCCGAGGAACTGAAGCCCGTCCTGTCCGTAATGCAGGGGGCAATGGGAATGAACATTGAACAGACAAAGGAAGTGTTTTTGACTATATCAATGTTTGCTCACGGATATGCAAGCATTATTGCAAACAATTCTCTGGAATATGACGAAAAGCTTGTTGCGGGACATCTGGAGCGTGCCTACAGAGGCGCGGTATTAGCAGTGCAGGAGGAAACAGATAGCATGGACATTGAACGTTCATAAGAAGGAGAATGCGTATGAAAGTAATTTTACACGATTTGGATATACAATATCATGAAATGCTTAAGGGGAAATGTGACGAGGTCATCCATGCAGACGGGAAATATGCTCCCTGTCAGGGTTGTTTTGGCTGCTGGACGAAGCATCCGGCGGAATGTTTTATGAAAGATAGTTTGAAGCAGGCTTCCCGTGTGATTGGACAGGCAGACGAATTTGTCATTATTACAGAAAATCTATACGGTACTTACAGCCCTGTTGTTAAAAATGTTCTCGACAGAAGCATTGGCATTTCAACGCCGCTAAGTACTTATCGCGGAAAACAAATGCACCATACCCTGCGTTACGGAAGGCACAATTTATTAAAGGTAATCGTGTATGGCGATATTACAGAACAGGAAAAGGAAACCTTTACATATATAACGGAAAGAAATGCAATAAATGACGGGTTTAAAAAGTCCGAAGTTATTTTCCTGAATGATTTTTCCGGATTGGAGGACTTGGTATGAAAACAGTATTTATAAATTGCAGTCCGAAAAAAAGGTTTTGCGCTTCCGCTTATTTTCTGTGGCTGCAGCGATTATTTGTGAAAGGTAAAAAAGTGACGGAGAGGCTGCGGAATAGAAGCGACCATAAACGGATTTTAGATGAATTGACGGATGCGGATACAGTTGTATTTTGTCTCCCGCTGTATGTGGACGGTGTACCGTCGCATGTACTGCCCTTTCTGAAAGAAATGGAGCTTTTCTGCAAAGAAAACAGTATTCGGCTGACTGTATACAGCATTTCAAACAACGGCTTTATTGAGGGGAATCAAAGTGAGCCGCTGCTGCGGATTTTTCAAAATTTTTGTGTGAGAAGCAATCTGGAATGGGGCGGCGGAATAGGAATCGGCGGCGGCGTCATGCTGAATGTTACCCGAATTGTATTTGTTATACAAGTCGGCATATTATTTTTGAATATTATGCTAAGCGGTGTTCAAAACGGTAATTTTCTGCCCGTAGACGCATTGAAAAATTTTGCCGAACAGGCGCTTATTCTTATATTTTTTAATCTGGGCGTATTTTTCTACATAATAAGAATGGGAACAGCCATTAACAAAGGAAAATTCTTCGGCAAAAAATATACCCGCATATTGATACCGTCATTTATATTTATTATTTTTGCCGACATCTTTTACTTTATTATTTCAATCTTTAGCGGCGGGCTTTTTAAAGGATGGCTTGCAAAAAAACAACCGGATTAATTATGACAATATAATAGATAGTGTTAAGTAGTCTATATAATAGCAGGAGGAAATCAAATGAAAAAATTATACGAAAAAAGTGAAATATGGTTTGCGGTAATATGGATAGTAGCTTATGTTGTACTACTCAGCATGGCGGACGATTTTTCCGAGTCCATGGGATTTCAAAAAATAATTACCGCTCCTTTATGTGTATTTTTAACGTTGGTTCTTTTTGTCTGGATCAGAAAGCATGACCTGTCGGAAAAATACGGCTTGATTCCGTTTAAGGGGAACTGGAAGAATTACTTATACTTTGTACCTCTTCTTTTAATCATGTCTGTAAATCTGTGGAACGGCGTTATATTAAATATGTCAGTTGCGGAAAGCGCATTATATGTTTTGAGTATGCTTTGTGTAGGATTTCTTGAGGAGGTTATTTTTCGCGGATTACTTTTCAAAGCAATGTGCAAAAGCAATGTGAAGCGGGCAATCATAGTTTCAAGCGTTACCTTTGGTCTTGGTCATATTGTGAATCTGCTGAACGGCAGAGATTTCGTGCCTACTCTTTTACAGGTATGTTATGCGGTTGCGCTTGGTTTCCTTTTTACAATTATTTTCTACAAGGGAAAAAGTCTTCTGCCTTGTATCGTTACGCACAGTGTTACTAATTCACTAAGCACTTTTGGCGTAGAGGGTTCGCAGACATATGATATGGTAATTGCCGCCGCATTATGTGTTGTTTCCGTGGGATATACATTGTGGATATTGAAAAAAGAGGGTAAAATAAAGGCACAAGAAGAAAACGAATAAAAATTATACGATAAAACAAATTGTGATGTCATTATTTCAGGCAATTGCGGATTATTTATGCGTAATTGCCTGTTTTTAATTTACTCTTGACAAAGAGACACTTGTGTCGCATAATAGAAAGCGACATGAGTGTTGCAAAATGGGAGGAGGTAAAATGAGCGTGAGAGGAGACAGAACCAAAGAGGATATTCGGGACAAAGCCTATCAGCTATTTTCCCAAAAGGGGTATAAGGATGTTACCATGAAAGATATTTGTGAGGAGACGGGACTCAGCCGGGGAGGGTTGTACCGTCATTATGACAGTACTGAGCAAATCTTTCTGGAAATAATCAATGGCTTTTCAGAGAAACAAAGCCTTGAAATAGCAAGGAAAATCAAGGAGCATGTTCCGGCGGTTGTTATTTTGGAAGAAATTCTTTCAAGGTACGAAAGGGAAATGGCTGACTGTGAAAATTCTTTCAGCCTTGCCATCTGCGAATTTTACAGCGACCCGGCAGTTTCAAAAACCGAGAATTCTGTAAAAAAGCAGTATGAGATTTCCAAATTCGGGTGGATGGAGCTTATTCATTACGGAATGGAATCAGGGGAATTCAAATCTGTGGAACCGGAAGCGGTTTTTCATATTATGGTATTTGCATATCAGGGAGTGCGAATGTACAGCAGATTAATGGAACTTGATGAGAATATTCCTGGTCAAATCATAAATGAAGTAAGAAGGCTTTTATTGCCGGAGGAGGTTTTTAATGAATCATAATATTTATCTGGTAAGACCTGCATTGGAGATGAAAGAAGAGGCTCTTGCCTATCGGGAAGAACATTTTGCAGAGGGCGAGTACGTTATTTCCGGAAGTGAGCTTTTGGATAAGACGGAAAGCTATGAGGAATGGCTGGATTCCGTGACCCGTAATACCAGCCCGGAAACGGTAAATGAGAACTGGGTGGTTACGGATACCTTTTTTGCAGTCAGGAAAAGTGATAACAGGATAGTGGGAATCATTGATTTAAGGCATACCCTCAATGATTTTTTGAAGGATTTGGGAAACTGCGGGTATAGTGTGCGCCCTTCCGAAAGAAAAAAGGGATATGCTACAGAGATGCTTTCGGAGATTCTTCAAATAGCACAGGCAGCAGGAATGGAGGAAATCCATATTTCCGTGGAAAAAGATAATATAGCGTCCATAAAGGTCATACAAAAGAATGGCGGCGTGTATGAGCGCAGTTTTGATCATGAAGGGGCAATGGCTGATATTTATAAAATTTGTTTTAAATGATTTGCAGGCTTGTTTGGAGGCGTTTGATACTTGACCTTTTACAGGTATTTCGTATATTCCCCTTCCGGAAACGGATTCTCAAGCCCTAAAACTCTGGGCCACAATCCGGTATCATCTATAATAAAGCCCATGAGCATTCCCATATGGGTATGCAGGTGACGGAACTGTGCCAGAATCAGCGTGAATTTGGTGTATTCGCAATGGGAAGGACAGGTCAATAGCTCGCTGTCCGTCAGCAGGGAAAGATAGCCTTGTATTTTTTCCTGCACGGCGAGGAAATAATGATTGATTTCTTCCCGGGAAAGAGTCTTGGCGGAAACGACATCTAAATTATTCAAATCCTTTTCGTGTATATCCGGTTCTGTAAAATCCTTGTCCCGCGGATTGATGTACCACAGGTCTAAGGAATGGAGCATATGGTAAATATGCTTATGGCAGGGCATTTGGCAGTATTCTTTGTCCCACAGTTCGTCGGGAACGCAGTCAATGACATTTTTAACTTCCCATAAGGCACGGTTGGTCTGTTCTGTTATGATTTCGGTAAGGGTATTCTGGTTCATATGTAAGCTCCTTTGGTTTAATCTTCCAGCATAATAATTGGTGCCCTTTCGTAGGGTGTGTTGGGGTAAAAGGCGTCTATAGACACTTTTTACCCCTCTTAATATTATTTTGGAAATTAATTAATGATAGTATGTGCAAAATTATGTGTCAATAAGGTTCAAAGAAATTTAATTTTTTTCTTAATTTAGGTAACAGTTTGGGCAGCATATTTTATGTTTCTTGTAAAGATAATAAGAAATCGATGATTAAGCTTGCTTGAACACCAATTTTTTGCGAGTAGTGATATAATAACGTTGTGATAGGAGTGGCTGATAAGATATAATGAAAAAAGCAGTTTTATTAATGGACGGATATGATTCTAAATAGGTGAAATCCAGAGGTCCTGACGATGTTAAAAGATCATTTTAAACCACGTAAATATTAAGTTCATTGTGTAATAAAAAGGAAGTAAAAGTATGAAATTAAAACGACAAGGATTTTATAAAGAAATGCCACATGGAAGAGAAAGTGATTTATCCATTCAGAAGTTTGTACGGGAAAAAGGTGATGCAGAAGAGGATAAAATTTATCAGTATTTACAAGGAAGGAATAGTATTGGCTGCATGTGGTGGAGTAATAAAAGATATAATTAATCCAGATAATGGAATTGTTGGATGTCCAGATATGTTAACAGATGGAGAATGGTTATGGCCAGGTGATCTTGCCTATTATGTAAAGAATTATCACTTGCAGTTAGATAGGGAGTTTATTAAAACCATGAAAAACAATAATTGGCATATTTCTAATATTGATTATGATGAGTTGGAAAATATATGTCCTATATAAAAGTATATAATTTAGAAAATAAGTATCGTATTCTTTATGTCAAGCGTAGGGTCAGCAGTGGGATTGATATTCAAATATGCTTTCCAACTAGGAGGAAGTCAATAGAATGTTATGTGAAAAATGTAAAACAAATATGATTAGCATTTGTGAACACGCATCACAAGGGTGGTCATGTCCAAATTGTGGATGGGGAATAGTAACTACATATTTTGATGAAATATATCAGGATATAAAAGTGTATAGTATTTTTATAAAAAGTATTACTGATATTGACAAAAATAAAATCAAACTAATTTCTAAAATGGCTGGAGTTAATTATATAGAGGCTAAACAAATGCTTAATAAAGGTAATGTTTGCATATTAAAAGCAAAAGCCGTAAATATAAAAATAGCAATAGAAAAATTAAAAATTGAAAATATCCCGTTTGAAGTAACTCCTAAGTTCAATTATTAATAAAAGATTTTCAATTTATCAAAAAATTTTTTAATACAAGTAAATTGTACATTGAAAATTGGATAATTCCAAAGACAAGCATCCCAAATATTATATATTTGTTGTTATTGCTGATGATTGGATATTGACAAAATTCTATCATCAAAATAAAATAATGATAGAAAAAAATGAAAATCCAATCATATACTTTGTGGAGGATAAAGTATTGAACATAGACAAAAGAGACATAGAACAGTATCTTTCCGAGATAAAAGAGGCTGTTGGAAATGACAGATACCGCCTTGACCGGAATGCGAGAAGACAGGATAATATAAACCTCT
This sequence comes from uncultured Lachnospiraceae bacterium, assembly GCA_964653815.1. GTDB lineage: Bacteria > Bacillota > Clostridia > Lachnospirales > Lachnospiraceae > UBA2882. Next base: position 2,470 of record CAZZHJ010000051.1, on the reverse strand, counting down.
TTTTGGATTATGTTATCGATGAAGCAAAGGCGAAAGAAATCATATTAAGCTTAACCGCAATGGACTTTTCAGAGATTTTACAGAATGAGCATAAAGGGTTTGAACATGAACGATTATATGTATTTGGCAAGGATGTGATTCTTTTGGAAAGGAATGGAACAGAAGAAAAAATAGTTTCCCTATATATCAAATTCAATAAGTTGGAAGAATGTTTTGTAATTGTGATTTCGTTCCATGAACAGAAATATCCGCTTGCATACTATTTTAAATAACCAGGAGGAAAAACGGAGGTAACCATTATGGCAGAGAAGGGAAGAAAGGATTTTTGCATAGAATGCAGGAAGGAAACGGAGTACCTTTTGAAGAGGAGAGATATTGTAAAGACTATAAAAGATAAGGAATATACTTTGGCTATAACTGTGGCGGTATGTGCAGAATGTGGTAAAGAAATGAGTATTCCCGGATTGATTGATAAGAATGTTCAGGAGATTGATGAACAGTACAGAGCTATAGAGGGACTTGTGACGATTGCGGATATTGAGAAGCTTATGAAGAACTATAAGATTGGTAAGGCACCATTATCTCTCGCATTGGGGTTTGGTGAAGTGACGATACCTAGATATCTGGAAGGGCAGGTTCCGTCCAAAGAGTATTCCGATGTCATCAAGGCTGCATTGGCATCTCCGGTCTATATGAAGCAGAGGCTTACAGAAAACTTTGAAAAGCTTACGGATGCAGCATATAAGAAGGCGGTGGCGGCAGCTGATAGTTTGGAAAGTCTATTTTCTGTATCAGAGAAGATGCTTAGAGTGATTGCATATGTATTTGAGGAGCTAGAAGAAGTGACTCCGTTAATGTTACAGAAGCTGCTCTACTTTAGCCAGGGTATCTATTCTGCATTGTATGGTAGGCCAATATTTATGGAAGATTGCAGGGCCTGGGTCCACGGACCTGTTTATCCTGAGGTATATGATCTGTTTCGTGACTTCAAATATAATCCCATTGATGACGCACGGTTTGCTTTACTTGAAGGAAAGGACGATGCGCTGACAGACGATGAGAAAAGAGTCATTGATCTGGTTGTAAATACCTTTGGAATGTATGGAGGTAAAGTCTTAGAAAGGATAACGCACAATGAGGATCCCTGGAAGGAGGCCAGAAAGGGGTATGGAGACAGTATCCCTTCCAGTGAACTCCTGTCGAAGGAACGTATCATGAAATACTATGTGACAGTAAATCAGAAATATGGAATCGAAACGAGAAATGGTTTAATGGCCTATATCCATGATATGTTGAGAAAAGCATCATGATGAAGAACTAAAATTCCTGCGTCATAATCTATTATGACGCAACTTTTTTTCACTCTGCCACGTTTTATTAGTAGAATACCGAAAACTCGGTAGCAACCTGAAGTTGCCAGAACGCTAATGTTAGGTGGTTGATTTTGGAGATAGCTATTAATATAATTTCTACAGTGGAGGTACGACAGGATGAATTTTGCGGAGAAGTTATCGAATCTACGGATTCAAAACGGCTATTCCCAGGAAGGGCTGGCAGAGAAACTCTATGTGAGCAGACAGGCGGTTTCTAAGTGGGAGGTGGGCACCACCCTGCCGGAAACGGATAAACTGATTGCCATCAGTAATTTTTTTCATGTATCGATTGATTATCTGCTAAAAGATAATGTGAAAGTAAATTATGACGAAAGCCTGGAACGGCTTGTGATTAAATTTTTGAAGGCGGCATGGGAAATGGATGAAATTTCCCAGAAACTTGTATGTATCATGAAAGACGGGGAAATCGATCAAGGGAAAAAAGAGCAGATGAGCGGTATATCGGAAACGTTGGAGGAAATATTGGTTATTATTGAAGAAGTGAAACAGAGAATGAATAAGCAATAAGAGAAAAGAACCGTAATGGTTCTTTTTCCTTCTTGAAAAATATTGCGAAATGTAATAAGATATGTTCATATACCTTTACGTAGGGAAGGAATCATGCTCATGAACGATACATATGTGGAATTATTAGTAAAAAAACCTGAGTTAAAAGCAGCATCGTGGCTTCATAATATTATGATTGGCCTGGGAGCTGTTTTATTTTTAATCGGGCTTTTTTCGCAGCTTTTGATTGCTGTATTTGGGCTGCTGTTATGCGGAGGGGCATATTTGCTGATGCAGAATGCGTGTATCGAGTATGAATACCTGTATCTGGATAAGGAGTTAACTGTGGACAAGATTAAGAATCAGTCTAAGAGAAAGACGGTTGCGGTTTATGAACTTTCCAAATTGGAGGTTATGGCGCCCAAGGGTTCTCACAGATTGGATTCTTATGGCAGTCTCAAGGTAAAGGATTATTCTTCGGAGAGGGAAGACGGGGAAGCATTTGAACTGATAGTAGAAGGGAAGAACGGCAGGGAGCGCATTATCATCGATACCAACGAAGAACTGGTAAAAGCGATCAGGATGGCAGC
>CAZZHJ010000050.1:0-12236 GCA_964653815.1 uncultured Lachnospiraceae bacterium | reverse complement strand
TTTTCCCAAACAGTTTTTTCCTGTTTCATAGGCTTTTTCATAAGAAGGATGTCTGTAAACATCATTCATGTCCCATGTGCCGGTTCCGTATACAATATCCTTTTCTTTGGCTCCCGGAAGGCAACGAAGGAATCCCCTCAGCCCGCTGATGGTTTCATCTGCGGCCGAATGCTGTGGATCCGCCGCCGTAACAATATAATAAAAGGCTTTATCCCTGATTTCTTTGTAACGGGGCAGGCATCGATCAATAAAAATCTTCATCTGAGCACTCATGGAGTAGAAATAAACCGGTGTAGCCAGAACAATCACATCCGCTTTTATCAGCTTCTCCAAAATTTCTCCCATATCATCTTTCTTTACGCATGCTTTACTCTTTCCGCATCCATAGCAGGCGGCGCAGGGCGAAATATTTTTATTCCCGAGACTGATTTTTTCCGTCTCATGTCCGGCTTCTTTGGCACCTTGTAGAAAACGGTCGCACAAAACATCAGAATTGCCTTCTTTACGGGGACTTGAACTAACGGCCAATACTTTCATTTCCGCATCTCCTTCCCTATCACTTTATATTCATTATAAAAACTTCTTTTTTCAGAAACAATTTCACTTTCAGGGGATTTATTATAAGAAAAACTTATGTGAAAAGGGGACTGTGTTTTTTTACACAGTCCCTTTTATATGAATTATAAATAGAAGCCACTAATTGGAAGTTTCAAATTTTGCCTTTAGAATATCCGCAAACTCTTCAATATAGTAGCCGGAATTATCGGCTTTCCAAAAGGCACAATAATTTCTTTTAATTGGCTTTCCGTTCCGTAAAAGCGGCACATGATTGAGGGAAGCCCCAAACTGCATCGTCTGTCCGCTGCCTTCCACCGGCATAAAGCCCTTTCCGCCGATAACTAACAGTCTTGCCTCTTCCAGATTTTCTGCAAACAAAAAGTCTCCGCCGATTCCTACAATGTCGCGATAATAACTCTGCTCATTTTCCCGCTGGTTTTTGGACGCCACCAGAATACAGGGGATATCTTTTAATTCCCTGACATCCACACTCTCCATCCCTGCAATAGGACTTCGTCCCGCAATTTCAATATAGCACTCACAGGTTGTCAGAATGGAATTCACATACTCATCGGAAAATGCCCTTCTCTGGTCGTTTAACACCAGATCCACCCTGCCCAAACGCAATTCATCATAGAGTTCTTCATGATTTCCGTTTATAATATGCAAGGCAATATCCGGATACTTTTCCGTAAACTCCGCCACTGCCTGCTGGAACTCCCTTCCGTTATAGCATTTCAGATAACCAATGCAAAGCTGCGGGGCATCCTCACGGGCAATTCTCACTGTTTCCCTGCATAACTTCTCAAAATCCGCAGTCAGCACCAAACTTTTCTTATAAAAATGTTCCCCGGCAGGTGTAACAGAAAATTTCCTGTTTTTCCGCTCAAGCAGCTTAACGCCAAGCTCCTGCTCCAAGGCCTGGATCTGCTGGGAAATCGCCGACTGGGATATATAACATTCCTCTGCCGCCTGTGTAAAGCTCTTGCAGCGGACAACCGCCTGAAAATACTTTATCTGTTTTAACACGATTCTTTTTACCTCATTTATATATGATTATTTTATATCTTCTTTTCTAAATATCATATCATACATAGGCAAAAAGCACACGATTCCTTTTATATTTATAAAATAAGAGCATATGAAAACCGTTTCTTAACTTCCGGTTAACATATGCTCTTTTTACAAATATTACTATTATCTCAAATACCGGAAATCTGATTTATTCCACCTGGAATGCAATTCCCGCAATTTGTGCCGGATTCTCATTCGTCCTCTCTGTCACATCCAGATAGAAATCCTTCTCTCCGTTGTCCAACAGGGTAATCCGGTACACATGGGTCCCGTCACTCTTAATGCCATCATAGCATCCAAGCATCTGCATCCAGTTTCCTGCCGAATCCTTAATACCGATGTCGGGATCGTTATAAGGGTCATTATAAGGCTCTTTTGAAAAATCAGGCGCTTCTATGATAAGATTCAATGTAGCTTTGGTCCTTACCGCATTTACAACCCTTACCCCATTGTCTTCTTTGTTAATTTCCGTCACCACATTGTCAGATGTATCTACGGTTACCGGGAAAGAAAGCTTCCATTCGCCCTCTACATTAACCGTGTGTACATACTCTCCTTCTTCGTCATGGTTGTCGTAATCCTCACCCATGAATGACTTAATAGAAATCTCAATCGGCAGCACATCTCCGTTTTTGTAGGTTTTCTGTTCCTCTGTGGCAAAAAGACTATAGTTCTCTACCGATGCATAAGTTCCGTCCTCCTGCCTTCTAAAGGTAAGGAGACAGTTATCGTCCTCTCCGTCAATCCCTACTTTACAAGCCGAATGCCATTCTCCATCGGAAGATATCTTCGCGGTTTGAATTCCATCGATTTCATTAGCTGTCAAATCTTCATTATCCGTTATCAATTCCAAAGTATAATAAATCTTATACCCATCGCAAAAGATATCGCATACCCTTAAGTTTACACCTGCATCCTCTGTCTCCAATACCGGTGCTTCTCCCATGGAATCTGCCACTACAGAATCTGCCGTCACGCTTTCTTCCCCGATTTTGGTATAGATTTCGTTCATTTCTTCCGCGTCTTTTTCGCCCTCATTTCCTGCAATGATTTTATCATAAAGACTACCCAAAAATGCCTTTGCAGCTACAGGATTGCTCCCTATGGCTATGGCGGACACAGCCACACATGCCGCTGCTGCAATTCCTGCAATTTTTCTTCCTGTTTTGCCGCTTCTTTTTTCTTTTCCTGCTTCCTGTTTTTTCATTTTCTTTACCTCCTGCAATAACCGTTGTTCGATTTTCTGCTTTTCTTTGGAGGATAACTCTTTTTCTTCATATTCATCTAAATCCATTTCCACATCGTTTAACAAGTCATAGATCCTGTCGTCCATCTCTTCATGCCTCCCTTTCCTTCAGATACTGCTTTTTCATGCGCTGCTTCCCGCGGGAGAGCCTGTTATAAATAACCGCTTTTCCCATGCCCGTTTCCCTGCTGATTTCATCCATTGATTTTTCTTCTACATATAGCTTAAAAAAAATTTCTCTGTCTTCCTCATTCAAACAGGAAAGCAGTTTCTCCAGTTCCTCTGACAAAGTTCCGTCAATCAGCCTCTTCAATTCTAAATCCTCTCTGGGAATCACTACTTCCTCAATTTCCGCATACTGGATTTTCTGACGGTATTTTCTCAGATAATCAATAGACTTATATTTTGCAATCGCCGCAGCCCAGTTTTTAAAGGTATTTCTGCTCTCATCAAAGGAATCTATATGAGTCCATATGCTCAAAAGCACATCATTCAAGCATTCTTCCCGTTCTCCAGGCATTAAATAAAGAGTTTTCCTAATCACAGCCTTTAACAATCCACCATAAGTTTCTATGACATAAACAAGTGCGTCTTCATTTTGCAACTGTAATTGCTGAATATAGTTATGTTCTCCTATTTTCATATGTTACCCTTCCTTTTGTAAACCTTTATAGCTCCCATGGGTGGTTCTTTTATGTCTACATCTGTTATTACGAATGGGTTATGGATTTTCTATCATATTTAATAAAAAAATAAAAGGAGGTCTCTTGTCGGCAGCTCGACTGCCTTCTCATCATTCTATATCTGCTATTCTCCGTATCTCTTCAATCAGCTCTGCAATGACTTTGCAAACATCTCCCTGAAACATCTCCCGAAACAGCTTATCCAGATTTTCCTCAAAATGCTCCGGCAGTATTTTACACTGTTCCCTGCAAAGCTGTACAAGGCGTTTTTCTCCCGGATGTGTCATTTCATTGACTGCAAAAATAATATCAAAATAACTTGCCAGGAACTCCGTTACCCTGTGCTGGATACTGTTATAATCCTTTCGCAGATATGCCTTTTTAATCTGCATATCATAAGAAGGCAGACAACCGTTTAATAAATGCATATTGTTCCTAATGATATTTCTCTTTAAATACCCGGGATAAGGAATCTGAAACCGTTCTTTTGCTGCCGCAAGCCGCCCCTTTTCATCATATACAATCTGACAGGTCAGCAAATTGTGCCACATACAGGTGGTATATCCGTTACAGACATTCCCATCTATGACAACACCTTCAATTCCTTTGGAAAAATCGTCCAGATTTCTGTATATAAGATCAATGTCAATACCGTCATTTAAGACACAGTTATCTTCCGATTCCCAATAATGATTTCCTATTTCCATTTCAGAACAATATTTTTCCAGAATTTCTTTTCTTGTCCCATTGGGCACTTCTTCCGTCACATATAAATAGACATCGTAATCAGATTTTTCATCGCCTCTTCCCGTTGCCCTGGAGCCGCCTAAAGCAATCGCCTCCACCTGATCTAATTCTGATAGTTCTTTAAATAATTCTTTTATGTTCATAAGTTTTCTCCTTCTAACACTATCTGGTTCTTTGACTTCTTTTTCTTTAAAAAATTTACCTCATCCCCAATATAGGTTTACATAACTCTCCGCATCATCATGAGACAGTTTTAATTTTGAAATAATTCTGGATTCCGTATCCTTTTTGGATACCCCCAGTTCCTTACAGATTTCTATCAACGCTTTAATGCCTTCTTTGATACCTTCCTGCAGACCTTCACTTTTCCCCTTCTCAATTCCAATCTCTTCCTGTTCCATCATCAGTTCCTCAAATGCCCTGCACATACTCTTTTCCTCCTCTTCTATCTTCTGTATTACCGGTTTCAAATTCAAGTTGACCGCTATTGCCAGCTCTGTCTCACGTTCCATGTTCTGAAAGCCTTCACTTCCCATTAACTCCCGAAGCTTCTTCCTATCATTCCGACACTGCAATGCCTGAAAGAATTCCTTTAAGTCTGTCCGGTATGCCTCTGCATCCACATAATCCGCCTCTATGACGCATATCCTGTAATCCTGCAAGTATTCTCCGGTACACTCTTCCAATTCTTTCGGGACCTCTAACATCTCCTTCAGCCTTCTCGGACCTCCCCATTTCCCTTCTCCCAGATACAGCACAATGCTGATAACCGGTACAAACCTGTCCCCTTTTTTCATCCGGCTTTTCTTCTCCGGATACCCTGCATACTCCTTCTTTTCGCGGTGCTCCTTATCCCTTTCCCTAATTTGTTTCTCATACTCTCCGCTGTCATAGACCATCACTCGCTCCGGCATACCATAATCACTCTCTGTTTCCAACTCTATGCCGTAGCGCATCTTTGGTTTCTCATGTTCCATGAAAACATCCCTGCTTTTCTCTCCTGAAAAGCTTCCATTGGAAGGATATGTACCACGTATCTTTACAAGCGCTCCTTCCCTCACAACTTCCTTTCCACCGTATAAATGCACATTGATAAAATCCGCAAATCTTTTCTTATCTGCAAAATACGGTCTGGTATAAACATCCTTCTTTCCCATTTAAATCCTTTCCGGCTGTACCAAGGCAGAATCAGACAAACTCCTCCTGCCTCACATCCAGCCATTATTTAATTATAATTTGTGAAATATGGCTGAATCGCCGGAACCGGTCAAGCCGGTATATCATCCCTGAACGGGATTGAGATTTTCACATAAAAGCAAAGCACATCTCTTGCTTTTGTCTGTATTATAAATAATAGGGTTGTTCTTGTCAATATAATATTGATAAAATAAATTTCTTTTTTCGTATGTTGCATTTTCCCCGAAAATGTCTTATTTCCCGGACTCTGTTACATTCTCCACCTGATATACCAGTACATCGCCCGTCCGTATCTTCTTATTTCCTGAAGGTATGATAACCTCTCCTTTGCGGACCAGTACTGTCAGGCTCATATGATACTGCTCCTCTATTTCCTGTATGGTCAAACCCGGAAACGGGCTTTTATCGTCTACCCTGACCGTAACCGTCCCTTTTATGCTTTCCTTGGAACGCACTTTCTGCATCTGCGTATACTGCTCCACAAAACCGGCGGAAATAATACCTGTAGGAATTGCGACAACGCCCACTCCTAAAAAGGAGATGACAATTGCCATAATTCTCCCCAGAATCGTTATGGGATACATGTCTCCGTATCCTACTGTAAGAATAGTTGATATGCTCCACCAAATCCCGGAAAAAGCATTATTAAACACTCCCGGCTGGGCTTCATGCTCTGCGCTGTACATTCCCAAAGAAGCCGCCAGGATCAGCACTATGATGATAAATACCGATGATATGATCTGATTTCGTTTTTCATATAATACAGAAGTAATGACATTAAAGGAATCATAATATGCATTGATACGGAACAGATGAAAAATACGGACTACCCTCAGCATCCGGAATGCAATAAAGCCGGACAGGAAGAAAAAGGGCAGAATCGTACACAAATCCACAATTCCGTCAAAGGAAACCAGGAATTTGCACACTGCCCTTAAAGAACCCTTCCCGGGAAACAGATATTCCGCCGTCCAGATACGCAGCAGATATTCTACACAAAAAATAATGATCGTAACCGTTTCTATCACCTTTAAAACGGAAAAATAAGGCGACAGCTGCTGAAATGTCTCCAGAAACAGTACTGCAATATTTATCAGAATGGTGGCAGAGATAAACACATCAAATGCCCTGCTTGCCAAATCATCTTTTTTACCTATTTGTATAATATCAAAAATTCTTTTCTTTTTGGTTTTCATGGGGAACTTCCTTACTCTTAATCTGCTTCTTATCTTACCCGTTTTTATCATGCCCCGTCAATAAAAACCTATAAAAATCATTTTATCTTCTTTTCTTAGACATCTGAAAACATGCAAGGAAAAAGAATACCACCGCTACGACGGCCATGATCAAAAGACTGGCTTCCATAGTTAATTCATTTTCTCCAAAAACATAGATAATCCCCAGATCCTCTTTAATTTCCAAAACAACCGCTTCAGGAGCCCCTTGAAATGCCGTTTCCATAACAGGTTCCATCATAATATTCCTGAATATAAGGGCTGCATGGGAAACCGGAAAAAGCTTCACAATCCACTGCACCGCCGAGGGGTAGGAACCGATTGGCAAGTAAATACCCGTTAAAAATCCGATCAGAGTACCCAGAACGATATTTGCCGTTGTATAAGCACTCATACTCCGGAAAAGTGTGACAAGAAACAAAGCGATTGCCGTATTCATAAGAGACGTCAGCAGAATCGTGCCGGACACTTTCAAAAAAGCCTCCATCCCCATAACAGCTCCGCCTTCCGCCACAATATAAATCTCTGCTGCTAAAAGCGCAATAAATGTCATGATTACACCAACCGCATAGGCGCTGAGCATATAACCTGCACCCATATGCCAGTTTTTTACCGGCGCCACATAAAAGTCTTTTTCAATGCCTTCCGTCTTATCCCGTACCATGGTACCTAACATTCCAAGGGTAGTGGTCATGCTGGTAATTGCCAAAACTCCCGCCATGACCCAGTTATTCATCATTTCCTCTGCGCCCTCAAAATCTTTTAAATCATTAGTATACACATTTCTCAAAAACAATACATAAAGCCCGATTACAATAAAAACCGCCAGAAGGGAAAAGATTACCGCCGCCCTGTCCCTTAAATATAATTTCAGATTCCTTTTTGCAAATGCCGTCATTCCCGCATCTCCTTTCCTGTAATTCCTAAAAACACGTCGTCCATAGAACCCTTGACCACCGTAAATCCCCCTAAATACGGCTCCGTCATCTTTAAAACAGGAAGCGCTTCCATGGTTGTCTGCAAAGCGATTTCCAGCAGTTCCGCCTTTTGTTCAAAAGGAATCTGCCTTTCCTGCAGGATGTTGATTACCTTTTCCGGATTATCCGGTTTTAAAACCAGCTTATCCTTTGCATATTTTTCTTTTAAATCAAAAGGCGTTCCCTTAGCCGCTACCATTCCCTTATCCACTACCACGCAATAATCGGCATCCTCTGCTTCCTCCATGTAGTGTGTTGTTAAAAATACGGTCATGCCCTGTTCCTTCTGAAGTCTTTTTATGGTATCCCACACGTTTTTTCTGGTCTGCGGGTCAAGCCCCGTTGTAGGTTCATCCAGGAAAAGAATCTCAGGTGTATGGATTAGCGCCCTGGCAATATCCGTGCGCCTCCTCTGACCTCCCGACAGCTTTCCGTATGGACGTTTCAACAGTTCTTCTATTTCTACCGCCCGGCATGCTTTTTTTACCGCCTCTTTCAATGCTCTTCCCCTCAAGTTATAAAAACTGCCCCGGATTTCCAGATTTTCCTCCACTTTTAACAGATTATCCAGCAGGCTTTCCTGAAATACCACGCCGATGCTGTCCCTGATTTTTTCATCCTCTTTTCCCAGCACATATCCGTTGACCTTTACTTCTCCTCCATCCGGCTTTAAAAAAGTACAGATTGCATTGATGGTAGTGGATTTACCCGCTCCGTTGGGCCCCAGAAAAGCAAACAGTTTTCCCGGCTCTACATAGAAGCTGATATCCTTTACCGCCCGTACTTCTTTATAGGATTTGGACAAATGCTCTACTTCAATTATTTTTTCCATGTACTTCTCTCCTTCCTTTATGCACACCATAAACCATGGAAAAAATCCTGTAAACAGCCTTTCCTGCAAGCTGCGCCATAAACGGGGTAAGATGCAAAAAAAGAGCGGTAAGGTGTAACGCATATCCTGAGAATATCGCGATACTCCTTCCGCTCAAAAACGCCCGAACCTTTATTGCTTTTTTCTTTCCTCAAGTACCTTGTTAATTTCCTTAGCCTGCATTAAACCATCCGAAAACGCCAAAAGCCTGACCACCACATAAACGGCCAATACAATAAAGAAAAAGACAATTCCCTCTACCATATTATCATGAAGTCCCATAAACCGCCCGATGACTAAAAGCACTCCCTCCAGCAAAAGCAAATGTATGATTATTCTGACCATCTGCTCTTTATGGCTTAATTCCCTTTTGGAATAAAATACCAGGGACGGCAAATCTGCTGCCAGGGCAAAGAGAAACATTTTTCCAAAATAATCCACTCCGAAAACCGAATCCGGGTAAAATATCATGCAAAAAACAAAAGTCACCATCATACTGCAGCCATATATAATCGGATAACTGATAACCAGTCTTTTTATAAGCTCACGTAATTCCATCATCCACCTCCTATAATCCCAATACCTTCTTTAAGGAAGGCACATAGCCCCTGGATACCAGAAGCTTTTCCCCGTTATCCATGTGGGCCTCAAATCTCCCGCTTAGAGAAGGCTTGATATGGGAAATCTTCCCTGCATTGATAACCATGGATTTGGACGCTCTGAAAAACTGCGTTCCCGCCGCCAGTTCCTCGAATTCATAAAGCTTCAGCTTCGTCTCGTAAACCCGGTCTTTCCCATAAAGAAAAGATTTCTGGTCTACAGTTTCAAAATAATAAATATCCGAAAGCCGGAGACGGTAAATCTCATCCCCGCAGAGCCCGCTTAACTGTTCTCCCGATGTTTTTAATTTGTGTAAAAGAGCCATGACCTCTTCATTCATTTCATGGCATCTGATTACAATTTCCTCTTCTTCTCCCTGTGGGATTTCTTCTATGGAAATCTTCATTTGTTACCTCTCTTCACTCCCGCAGCAATCAGGCCAATGCCGATTGTCAAGCTGAAAATAAGTGTCAAAAGCCATACATTGGCATTCGTCGTATCGATTTCATCGGCTCTGGTCACTCCCATGGTCCACCGGCTCAAATCCGCATTCAGAATACAAATACGCAGCCTGCCTTCTAAAATCAGTGTAATGATATCGTTAATAAACGCACAGAACACACCTGTAATTATGGTACAAATTCCAGCTTTTATCAAGCCGTTTGTTTTTAAATAACGAATAATCGCAAACATTCCCCAGGGAAGAAGCAGACATACCGAACAAATCAGCATACCCCGAAACAAATAAAATATCCCGGCTTTACTGTAAAAATGGGAAATGATAACCACTCCGTAAAGGAAAAAAGTATCCACCGCCATGACCAAAAGTCCTTTTTGCCCGGATAAAGGAGCCGGCAGCTTAACCTGATATACCACAAAGGGCATAAACACAACAGATAAGCCCAATAAAACAGAAAATGCCGCAACCAGGAACCAGCTTCCCCCGCTGTAGATATTGCAGACCAGCAATAAAAACAAAAGACTTACGGTAAAGGCTCCCAGAGTACAGAGACCTCTTTTTTCCTCCACAACAAGAGGGACTACCGTCAATGAAGCAAGAACCAGCAAGGACGCAAGGACAATGAAAAACCAGTCCAGTGAGTGGCCTATTGCAATATTGCAAATCAGACAGACTCCTACAGGTACCGTTAAAATTCCCGCCATATATGTGCCTACCAAAAAGGTTTTCCGTTTCACATTTTTGGCATGGGCGCCTATTACATTTTCCCGCTCCAGCTGCAGCTTCTCATCATAAGCCGTATTCTTCAATTTTTCCGCAATGCTCCTGCACTGCGCGCATTCCTCCAAATGTTCGTTTACTATTGTTTCGCTTGCCTGGCTGCACACCTGGTCGTGATACAGGGGCAGCAAGTCCCGGATTATATCGCATTGATATTTCATTTCTCATCCATCCTTTCCAAAATTTTAAGTCTTGCCCTGTGATAGGTCACACGCGCCCAGTTTTCCGTTTTTTCAAAGACGATTCCTATCTTTTTGAAGCTCAGTTCCCCAAAAACCCTTAACTGAAACACTTCCTTATAGGGCTCCTCCAACGTATGCAGAATCTGATGAATCCGCAGCATGGAATCTTCATCTTCTACCATATGTTCTACATTCATCTTGTCCGGCGCTTCCACATCGGTTTCCCCGAAACGCTTATAGTGCCGCATTTCATCATAGACCAGATTTTTTGCTATGGCACACAAATAGGTGAATTCTCCCGATTGTTTGCGGAACTTGCTTGGGGAGTTCATTGCCTTGAAAAAAGTCTTCTGGGTTATTTCCTCTGCCATGTGGCTGTTTTTGGTCAGGGTCAGGACATAGGAGTATATTTCCATATAGTACATATTGTAGAGTTTTTCAAAATCCATTGGCGCATCTTCACCTCCTTTTTCATTGGTTAGACGGAGTTTTGAAGGTTTTGTTACAAAGTTTTTGATTTTATTATACAGGAAATTAGAAGGGGTTGGGTAGTGGGGGAAGAACATCGGCACTTAAGACAGACAGCGGCATCGGCAAGTATGGGGTGTGGGATGCAAATACTCTTTTACAATCGTACTTCAAACCGGATTTTTCTAACAGTCCGCTATAGAGATGCAGGTGGGTGCGGGGACGCGTCAATGCGGCATCCGTGCCGCAGAGACGCTTAACAGCCCATCCGGGGCTGTTACCCCTGGGTTTCTGAGGCGGACTGTAAGAAAAATTGCCGGTTTTCAGTAAATTGATTGTAAAAGAGTATTTGCACCCCACACCCCATACTCGCCGATGCCGCTGTCTGTCTTAAGTGCCGATGGAACTGTAGTGGTGATACTTTTTCGGTTTACTCCCTTTTCGGAAAAGTGTTTCCGCTGCTCATTTTCTTGCGATATAAATATATCTGGCCATTGTTTTTTCAAATTGGTGATATGTTCCTTCAGCCCACTCCGTTTGCATCATCAACATATCAAACCATTGTATATGCCCCTCGTTTTCAAAATCCGATTTATGAATAATGGCGGCCTCTCTTTTTGTTTTAAGTAATTCATAAGTTTGTTTTGTAATATTTCTTGTCTCAAAGATCATTCCATTATTTTTCAGAGCTTTGGCTAATTTTGTAGTATATTCATCAAATGTCCTTGGAACCAACTCACCCTCCTGATAACCCACAAACAAAATACCATCAGGTTTTAGCCATCTCTTTATTTGTCCTACAAAGGCACTCATATCTTTAGAAAAGTACATAGTATCCATAGATACAACTATATCAAAGGAGTTATTTGGATACTCGATTTCACCTATTATTCCTTCTTTAAAATCTGCCTTTTGAGTAAATAGCGCTCTGGCATTTGTTATTGCTTTTTTGGAGTAATCAAAACCATGGATAAATGCACCAGTCTTTTTTTGTAAATATCCCAACATTTTTCCGTTTCCGCAGCCAACATCCAGTATATGAATATCTTCTTTTGCTGGAATATAAGGAAATATCATATCGATTTGCGAAATGTCACTAAATCCATCTTGTGAAAAGTCCTGCCCGAATGAATCAGAACAAAACTTTTGAAATGCAAT